>JBFWIL010000089.1:0-9482 GCA_050256015.1 Mangrovibacterium sp.
AAAAAAACCTATTTTTGCGTCACAAATCCGGAGTAACCTTATTAAATATGGTAAAAGATAAAAACCAAACCAGGGAAGAAAGTTTGTCGGAAGTTGAAAGCGCACTGACAAAAACAGAACTGTTCATTGAAAGAAACCAGAAGATGCTGACCTCTGTTATCGGAGCGCTGGTTGTTGTTATCGGGGGATATCTGGCATACAAGGCCATGATCGTACAGCCCCGCGAAAAAGCAGCTCAGGAACAAATGTTTATGGCCGAATACTATTTTGAAAAAGATTCCTTTAATCTGGCTATTAACGGTGACGGCAACTATCTGGGATTTCTTGACATCATTGATGATTACGGACAAACCAAGGCCGGTAACCTGGCCCGTTATTACACCGGTATTTCCTGTCTCCATCTCGGACAATATGAAGATGCGCTTGATTATCTGAACAGTTTTAAATCGGATGATCTGCTGTTATGCCCGGTTACCGAAGGCGCCAAAGGAGATGCCTGGCTGGAATTGAATGAGTCGGACAAGGCGCTGACTGCTTACCAAAAGGCTGCCGGTTATGAAAACAATTTCACCAGTCCGCTATACCTTATGAAGGCCGGCAAGTTACTGGAGACACAGGGGAAATATGCCGATGCGCTCGAAATATACCGGAAAATCAAAACCGATTATCCCGAATCGAATGAAGGACGCACTATCGACAAATATATAGCCAGAACAGAAGGTTTGCAAAAGAAATAATAATAACCCACAGCATAAAAATCCCCTCGTTACAGGGGATTTTTTGTTTTATCCAAAAAAACGCCTTATGGCAACAAAAAATCTATCGGCTTACGATCCTGCCCGCATACCCCCGGCCAAAGAAATGCGCTTCGGCATTGTTGTGGCAGAATGGAATGAACACATAACCGGAGCTTTGGCCCGGGGAGCAGCAGAGACACTGGTTCGCCACGGAGCAGCAGAAGAAAACCTGATCATCAGACACGTTCCTGGGACCTTTGAGCTTCCCCTGGGCGGCCAGTTTCTGGCTGAATACACCCAAGTCGATGCGGTAATCCTGCTGGGCTGTGTAATCCAGGGAGAAACCAGGCATTTCGATTTCATCTGCCAGGGGGTAACCCGGGGAACCGTCGACCTGAACCTTAAATACAACAAACCCTTCATTTTCGGTGTGCTTACCACTGATAACGAGCAGCAGGCACTAGACCGGGCAGGCGGACGGCTGGGCAATAAGGGAAATGAAGCGGCCATCACGGCCATAAGGATGGTTGAGCTGCAAAAACAGCTAAAACATTAGCGGCATGAGAGCCATGATTTTTGCAGCAGGACCGGGAACGCGACTGAAGCCGCTTACCGACAGCAGGCCCAAGGCCCTGGTGGAAATAGGAGGGAAAAGCCTGCTTGAACGCTGCATACGCTATCTAAAAGCTTACGGGATTAACAACATTACCATCAACCTGCACCATTTTGCAGGCCAGATCAGGGAATACTTAAGGGAAAGGGAGAATTTCGGACTGCAGGTGCAGCTCTCTGACGAAAGCCCCATGTTGCTTGATACCGGGGGCGGACTTCTAAAAGCCAGGGATTACCTGGAAGGGGATGAACCCGTCCTGCTTATCAATGTGGATGTGCTTACCAACCTGGACCTGGACCGCTTCCTGAAAGTTCATCGTGCGTCGGGGGCCCTGGTCAGCCTGGCGGCCCGCCGGCGAGACACTTCACGTTACCTGCTCTTTGACCAGGAAGGACAGCTGGCAGGCTGGAAAAATGTAAAAACGGGAGAAAGCCGGTTCTGCCGTCCTGAAGCAATATCAACGGCCGAGCCACTTGCCTTCAGCGGCATTCACCTCATCCGGCCCGAGCTGTTTCCGCTGATTACCGAACGGGGCCGCTTCTCCATCATTGAACTGTACCTGCGTCTGGCAACCACAGAAAAAATATGCTCTTTCCCGGACCGGGATTCCCTCTGGATGGACCTGGGAAAATACGAACAGCTAGACCAGGCAAAAAAGCTGGTTCTTCAGCTGGACCAAACCGGATTTAAAGCATAAAAAAACCGGCTGAAAACAAATTTTACTGTTTCAAACCGGTTTTTAACACACTCTCTCTATTAATTCTGAACAGGTTGCAGTCAGAAACCGGGGCCACCCGATCTGTTTCTCATTCGTTCCTCCCGTTCACTGATGAGCTGTTCATACCTGGCTTTCTGTTCGGGGGTCAGCAGGGCCATGATTTCCTTGTCTTGCGCGGCCATACTGGCCATCATCTGCTCATGCATCTTTTCCCGGTCGGGCTGTTCTCCTGAAGCACGGGCCTTTTCAAATTCCATGCGGCGTTTTTCTTCATTGCCGGTGTAGATTTCCCGAACCTTAACGGTCTGCTCGTCGGTCAGGTTCAGACTTTCTTTTAAACGCTGGGTTTGCCGTTCAACCCGTTCGGCAGGATCCATGTGCGGCTGCCCCTCCCCGCTCCGTGACGGACGCTGTCCGCTGCCCCGCTGGGCCTGGGTCAGGGAAATTACTCCGAGAAACAAAACGGCGATCAGTAAAACTCGTTTCATAGCTGAATATTTAAGTGAATAATCCATATTCCTGAGCCACCGGTTACCTGTTAAAGAAACCGGCGGACAGGGGTTTGTCTCTTTTGATTGTTTTTCATGCCCGTGGTTTAAACACCTGGAGCTGAATTTATCAAGACAGCTCCGGTTTCAGGGTAACACTGTAGTAACTATCAAAGTTAAACCAACGAGCCGCAGAGGCCCGGATCTTCCGGCAACGGATCAGACGGATTCAGGCTTGTCTGGCCAAAACAGCCATAAGCCAGAATCAGGAAAAAAAGCGTAACAAAATGTTTCCTAAGGCAAACGCTGAAAGCATTTTCCTCGTTGCCCGGCGCAGGCAGGTAGCGCTCTTTCAGTTCTCCGGGACTGTTGCTTACCAGGTATGAATAACCCGTAAAATCGAGCATATCCAGATCATTGTAATCATTTCCTATACCCAGGGTAGCTTCCCTGGGAAGATTTAAATGCTCACATAAAAAGCGAAGCGCATGACCTTTTGACACCTCCCGGTGAAAAATCTCCATCCACGTATAGCCGGTTTCCAGCGGAGAACTGGCCCGCAGTATTTTCAGTTCATCGAAATGGATTTCCAGTTCCTCTTTCAGCTCCAGGAATTGCCCTGCATCCCTGAAAAGCACCAGAAACTGGCTGGCTCCCCTATTCCAGACCCCTTGCGGCAGGGGCTCCGTTACCGACCGGTGGGATTCATAATAACGGTCAAACTCCTCACAGTTGTTTTTACCTCGGTAATACCAGGAATAATCATTCTCAGGCACTTCCCGGAACAGGAAAAAATTCAGTCCTTTTTCCTTCATCCAGACAATAAGCCGGGCTACGGTCTCCTGAGCAATGTTGCGGGCATACAACAGCCGGCGGGTCGTACAATCAAAGATCCCGGCCCCCGACGAAAAAGCCACATAATCAAAGGGAACTTCCTCCGGAATAACTTCCCTGACCTTACCGTAATTTCTTCCGGTGGCTACCACCCGGATAATCTGATTCCGGCCAAGTTCGTGAAGCATATCCACATCATCCCGGCTAACGGTTTTATCATTCCTTAACAGCGTACCGTCCAGATCGGTGGCGACCAGACTTATGGGAATTGCATTCAAGTGCATAAAAATTTTTGATAAATCTACAAAAGTATTCCCGAACGCGGCATGTATTTCGGGTAGTTATACCGTTAAAATTAACGTATTGATCGAAAAAATAAGGGCCCCTCTTTCTGTAGATAGTATTTTAGGACGTATTTTTTATCTTTGTACGTTTTAATGTGCTTAAAATCCTGGAAAAAATACCTGTTATGAAAATTGCATTGATCGGATACGGAAAAATGGGAAAGACCATCGAAAAAATTGCGCTTGACCGCGGTCATCAGGTGGTGCTGACTATTGATGTGGATAATCAGAATGAAATGACTGAAGAAAACCTGAAAAAAGCTGACGTGGCGATTGAGTTTACCATGCCTTCCTCGGCCCTTAACAATTATATACGCTGTTTCCAGTCGGGGATCCCCGTGGTAAGCGGCACCACAGGCTGGCTGGACCGCCGGGAGGAAGTTATACGGAAAATGCAACATTACAACGGAACATTCTTTTATGCTTCCAACTTCAGTCTGGGGGTAAACCTGTTCTTTGAGCTGAACCGCAGGCTGGCCGCACTGATGGCAAAGCGGCCGGAATACCTGGTATCCGTGGAAGAAGTCCATCATATCCATAAGCTGGATGCCCCCAGCGGCACAGCCATCAGCCTGGCCGAAGATCTTATCGGGCTGCATCCCGGACTCGGTTCCTGGACTCTGGATGCCCCCGGACAAAAAGACCAGTTGCAGATTACAGCTGTCCGTGAAGGAGAAGTGCCGGGCATTCACCGCATCTGTTATGAATCGGATGTGGACTGCATCCGCATTGAACACAGCGCCAAAAGCCGGGAAGGGTTTGCCCTGGGTGCCGTGCTGGCTGCCGAGTTCTGCCTGGGTAAGAAAGGCCTTTTATCTATGAACGAACTGCTGAACCTGTAAACATTATGAAGAATATCCTGATGAAAAAATGGTTCCGGTTTATTATAGCCGGACTGATCTACAGTCTCTGGGTGATCTGGATCGAAAACTACTGGTGGTTTCTGGGTCTGGTCGTGTTGTTTGATATTTATATCAGCAAAAAAGTACACTGGGCTTTCTGGAAAAAGAAAAATCCGGCCGGAGGAAAACAGACCAAACTGGTGGAATGGGTCGATGCCATCATTTTTGCGGTTATAGCAGCTACGCTGATCCGCATGTTCCTGATCGAAGCCTATACCATACCGACCTCTTCCATGGAAAAGTCAATGATGGTTGGCGATTTCCTGTTCGTCAGCAAGGTGTCTTACGGTCCCAAGTTACCCAACACGCCGCTGTCCTTTCCCTTTGTACATCACACCATGCCGCTGAGTACCACTACGAAATCCTACCTGGAGTGGATCCAAAGACCATACAAGCGTATCGCCGGACTTGGGAAAGTGAAAAACAATGATATCGTGGTGTTTAATTTTCCGGAGGGAGATACGGTTGCCACGCTGATGCCAACACAAAGCTATTACAACCTGGTTCGCAATTACGGACGGGAAAGGGTTTGGAGCGATACGCAGAGCTTTGGAAAGATTATCAGCCGGCCGGTGGACAAACGGGAAAACTACATAAAACGCTGCATCGGCATTCCCGGTGATGCGGTTGAGATCCGGGACGGCCAGGTTTTTGTGAACGGTAAGGCACAACCGCATTTCCCCGGTATTCAGTTCGACTATATAGTAACCACCAACGGCACCCCCATCAACAAACGCCTGCTTGAAAAGATCGGGATCTCCAGGGCCGATCAGCAAGTGTTCAACGACTCCCAGTTTTTGTTCCCGCTCACCGGTGAACAGGTTCAGAAAATTGAGAAACTGAACAACGTGCTGTCGGTCAGGAAAGTGAATATGGCTGCCGGCAATTACGATCACAACATCTTTCCTTTCAGTGAGAAATACCCCTGGAATGTGGATAATTTCGGGCCCCTTCATATCCCGCGCAAAGGAGAGACCATTGCCCTGAGCACGGATAATCTGCCGTTCTATAAGCGGATCATAGACTTGTACGAGAATCACGATCTTCTGGTAAAAGACAGCACCATTTACATAGACGGCAAACCTTCAGCAGAATACACCTTTGGCATGGACTATTACTGGATGATGGGCGACAACCGGCATAATTCGGCCGACTCCCGCTACTGGGGTTTTGTACCCGAAGACCATGTGGTAGGGAAAGCCGTATTTATCTGGCTTTCGCTGGACAAGGAAAAACGTTTCCCTTCCAACATTCGCTGGAACCGCTTGTTCCGCACTATTCACTAGAATAGGTTTTTCTCCTTTTTTTGTGTAATTTGCTGAAAAAAGAATTCATGTCTGCCGGAGTTATTCTTATCCTGATACTTGCCATGCTGCTGGTGGTATTTACCCTTCAGAACAGCATGGCAATCAGTCTGAAGATTTTTTTCTGGGAGTTGAATGATGTTCCCCTGGTACTTACCCTGGTTGTGTGTATCTTCGCCGGGTTTCTTATTGCCTTTTGTCTTTACGCACCCCGGATCTGGAAGATGAAATCCGCAATCAGGGGACAGCAGAAACAGATTGAGGAATTACGCAGGAAAGAGGCGGAAAACACGTTCATCCCGGCACCGAAACGAAGCAGTTTTTCTGATGATACGGAAATCACCGGAGGAAATAAAAATACTGGTTTTTTCAACTAGCTGGAATGGCGTATACCGAAATTCTGCTAAGTACGGCTTATTTGCCTCCGGTGCAATATCTTTCTAAATTCCTGCACTATAAAACCATCCGGCTTGAAGTACGGGAAAATTTTCTGAAGCAGACCTACCGGAACCGGACACTTATTGCTGCTGCAAACGGACCGGAAAGTCTGGTTATTCCGGTTGCCAAAGGACGCGATGCCAAACATACTATTAAGGATCAGAGAATATCCTACGACACAAGCTGGCAGCACATCCACTGGCATGCCATTGTCTCAGCTTACCGTTCTTCCCCCTTTTTTGAGATCCTGCAGGATGAGTTCAGGCCTTTTTACCGTAAGCGCTATTCCTTTTTATTTGATTTTAACCTGGAGCTGCTTCGTCTGGTCCTCAATATCCTTGATATAACACCAGATATCCGGCTTACTGAAGATTTTGAGCAGGTACCGGACTACTGTTTAAACTACCGGGAAGCCATTCATCCCAAGCCTGGAAAAACGGCGGCAGACAAGCATTTTGTTCCTGTGCCCTATTCCCAGGTTTTTGAAGACAGACTGGGTTTTCTGCCCAACCTGAGCGTTATTGACCTGCTGTTTAACCGGGGACCGGAAAGCTATGAGATACTGCTGAAAAGCATCAGGTAATTTTCTTTCTGAAGCCGGTGGTCAGCCAGGAAGCTTCCCTCCTGTATACCGCAGGAAATCGCAAATAATCCGTTCATGATCAAAGGCCAGTTCCGGCAGTCTGCCTATAGGGAACCAGGCTGCCATATCGGCATCATCGCCTCCCTGCACCGCTTCAGCTTCAGCCGTGCCGTAAAAAACCACAGATATGGTTCTGCCGCGCGGATCGCGATCAAGAGCATCGTAAGTACGAAATTGTTTCAACGGCCCGGGCCGTAATCCGGTTTCCTCCTCCAGCTCCCGCCGGCAGCCTTCCTCCAGCAATTCGCCCATCTCCAGGAATCCGCCGGGCAAAGCCCATTTCCCGGCATAGGGATTCTTTCCCCGCCGGATTAAAAGCAAGTGGTCTGTTCCTTTTCTGAATACGATAGCGTCTACCGTCAGGGCCGGACGCGGATAACGATAAGTATGGCTGCCGGGATTTTCCATTTTTTGTTCAGGTTTGTTTTAGCTGTTCATGTTTATTATCCGATAATGCATTTCATAACCCGCATCTTATGCGAATACCGCCTGGTTTCCGTGTTAAAGATGCCGAACTGATCGACATTGTCTATCCGCACCTTGCCGGAGGCATGAATAATCTTGTTTTTTTCCCAGAGAATACCCACATGCACAATATGTCCCTCATCATCATCAAAAAAAGCCAGATCGCCGGGTTGGGTCTCTTCCACAAAACTCAGGGGCGTACCCAGCAAAACCTGATCGCGGGCATCCCGCGGCAGCCGGATTCCGGCCATCTTAAAAATGATCTGGGTAAAGCCGGAACAGTCGATCCCGAAAGGGGAACGTCCGCCCCACAGGTAAGGGGCATTGAAATACATCAGCGCATGCTCAATGATAAAGCGTCTCGGGTTAACCGGCAAATGATAACGGAATTTCCCTTTCATGCCAAAGATGTCGGGGCCAATGGAGAACTCATGCCTGTACGGGCGCCAGCACGGCAGGGAACTGCCGGCCACAATCATAAGATGCTGCTTTCCCCGCTGGGGGATAAGATGCAGAATGTCTGTGCATACCGCCATCGGATGATTTTCTATTTTCCGGTAGCTGCGTCCGGCCAAAGGAGTGATCATCTTTTGATCCACCCAGCCCTGATAGCCGTCATACTGCAGGGTAACCCGGCACCAGCCCAGGAAAAGCTCATGTACCTCAAAACATTCTCCAAACAGGATCTGCGTTGTCATCTCACTCCGCTCGGACGGCTCTCTGCGGACCGGAATGATGCTGAGACCGGAAATTCCAAAATTCATTCGTCTTTATTTTCTGCCCGCTCCTGCTTATTTTTTTCAGGAACATAAAAGAAATTCGTAATTTTAGTTCTCAAAGATAAGACTTCACCCTAAGTTTTCTATATTTTGCGGGCTCTTTAAAACAGTATGTATGAAAAATTTTCTGGAAAGACTTAAGCGATATTATCATTTCTTTTATATCATTCTGGTCTTCATGGTAACCATCTTCATCCTTTACCTTATCATTCCCGGGGAAAACCGGTTTCGCTATGAATTCCAGAAAAATGCCCCCTGGCGTCACGAAACACTTATTGCTCCCTACGATTTTGCCATCCTGAAACCCGAAGAAGCAGTCAGGCAGGAACGCGACTCCGTGCACAAGTTATTTATCCCCTATTTCCGGAAGGATACGCTGACCGGCATCCGGCAATCGCAGAATTTCGGGTTGAAACTGAAACAGGCAGGGAAACAAACCGGGCTGGTATCTGCCATGCTTGCCGATTCGCTTCAAAACAAACTGAAGCAGATCTATGCAGCCGGCCTCATTGACCAGTCGCCAAAAAACCACCCGGTACTTAAAGAAAAACAGGAACTTAACCTGGTTACCGGGAAAGTGGTGCACAAGGTTTCTGTCGGCTCGCTATACTCGCTGAAAACGGCCTTCCAGGCGTTGAACGACACGCTGTACAACCTGCTGGGCCCCGGTTTTGAGGAACTCAGTCAACAGTTCAGCCTGTCGGAGTTTATTGAACCCAACCTGACTTATGAACCCGATTTTAACAACCAGGAGTTAAGCAAGCTTACCGGCTCGGTTTCGCTTACCCAGGGAATGGTCCAGGCCGGGGAACGGATCATCTTCAGCGGCGACCTGGTCACCCCCGATAAATTTCAGGTGCTGGAATCGCTCAGAAAAAGCTTTGCCACAAAAAAAGGGCAGAATATAGACCGTTACCTGCTCATCATCGGCAAGCTTATCCTTATCGTTGTCTGCCTTCTTCTGCTTATTCTCTACATGAATTATTTCCGACCAGAAATATTTAATCAGAAACGTCATCTGACCTTTATCCTGTTTATCATTATCCTGCTAATTGGCATAGCCCGTTTCGTTACCCGGCACGATCTGCTGAGTATCTACACCATTCCCATTGCCATACTGCCTATTTTGTTACGCATTTTTTTCGATTCGCGCACGGCCATATATGCCCTGATGGTCACCTGCCTGCTCATAGGTTATTTTGCCCCCAACAACTACG
>JBFWIL010000090.1:0-9401 GCA_050256015.1 Mangrovibacterium sp.
CGTGATTAGCTCTTCTTTTCCGATCTCCTGCAGGTACTTGTCCAGCGAAGCGCTCTCCCGGTTGGTAATAGATTTTGTAATCTTTAATTGTCTCATAACCCCTTCTAAAAATCGTGCAAATATAGACTTTTATGGTCAGTAATTCAAATGTTACCGACGCATTTGGGCAACCGTGTTAATTTGTTAATGTTGGTATTTATGGTTGATCTGTTTCAATAACAAAATAAGCACGCTGTCCGTTTGCATATACCCCTTCGATGAGGATTACCCCATCGGCTCGTTTCACTATCCTTTCAAAATCATAAACTCCTTCGACGGCCTGCTTGTTCACATGGGTAATGATAAATCCGGTTTTTAGTCCGGCGTCCCTGAGTTTTCCTTTATTCAGTGCAACAATTTTTATACCATGACTGATGCGGAATTTATATTTTTCATTTTCCGTGATGGATTCAAATTTCGCGCCGAGGAATTCATTGCCGTCAGCCTTCAGAATTTCCGTATCTCCGTGCATGTTACGGAGGGTCACTTTAAATTGTTTCGGTTTGTTGTCTCTTTTTATCAATACATTGACCACATCTCCCGGACGGTGCTTGCTGATTTCCTCCTGGAGTTTTGCCATCGAGTTTACCGTGATATTGTCAATCTTCAGAATGACATCGCCTTCCTTGATGCCTGCTTCTTCTGCTCCGCTGTCCGGACTGGTGCCCCCAACAAAAACCCCTTCTATTTTATCCAGATCGTATTTTTTGGCAACTTCCGCATTAACCTCTCCAATGGTTACCCCCAGAATGGCACGTTGAACCCGTCCGTATTCCTTCAGATCTGATACAACTTTTTGCACAATACTCGAGGGCACTGCAAAGGAATAACCGGTGTAAGATCCTGTTTGCGAGGCAATGGCCGTATTGATTCCTACCAGTTCTCCGTTCATGTTGACCAGGGCCCCGCCGCTGTTCCCAGGATTTACGGCGGCATCGGTCTGGATGAAGGCTTCAATGCTCATGGCTGCCTGGTTAATGCCGATGCTGCGGTTTTTGGCACTGACAATCCCTGCCGTTACCGTTGAGGTAAGATTAAACGGATTTCCTACTGCCAGCACCCATTCTCCCAGTTTAAGCATGTCTGAATTTCCGAAACGGATGGTCGGAAGGTCCCGGGCATCAATTTTCAACAGGGCAATATCGGTGGTCTCGTCAGTTCCCACCACTTTGGCTTCAAATTCGCGTTTGTCATTTAGGGCAACGGTTACCTCGTCGGCGTCGTCGACCACATGGTTGTTGGTGACGATATACCCGTCTTCGGAAATGATAACTCCCGATCCGGACCCCCTCCTGATCTGCGGCTCCTGCCGGTAACGGTCACCGTAGAACCAGTCGAAGAAGGGGTTGCCGTAGGAACTTATCGTTTGTTTGGAAGCTACTTTGACATGTACTACGGCATGAACCGAATTTTCTGCGGCATAGGTCAGGTCGGGTGCTTCTCCCTGGGGAGCTGAGGACAGATTGGCGTAGCGCATGGATTGCTGGTTGTCTACCATAACCACCTGCGGTTCGTTAAAATAACGGGTATAGGCCCAGAGGGCAACAAATGCACTTCCGAGTGCAAGCAAAACGGTAAGGCTTATTGTTTTTAAATTTTTCATAACCTATATTTTTAATAATTGTTCTGTTGCCGTGTTGGCTGTTCATGCATCCTTTTATGCGGAACAACAAAGTTAAAGCATAAAAGATGCCAGAACGGCAGCTGTTTTTATTCCTTTGGATTGTTTAACAAGTTTTAACAGGAACCTTCTGTCTTTCCTGATCCTTTATACCGATTTGTAAAAAGAAAGTTGGCTGTGTTCTGCCATTTTTTCATGAGAATCTTCCGGGAAGCGGGTTGGGGAACACAGCCAACAGAAACAGAACGGATTTGTCAGGCTTCGGTGATATAACGGGCAATCCAGTCGCCAACTTCCGAGGTTTTACAAGCTTTTTCTTTATCTATATCTTCGGTGACCACGCCGGCAGTCATGGAGGCGTTGACTGCTTCCCTGATGAGTTTGCCTTCGGCATTCAGGCTAAAGGCATATTCAAACAACATGGCTGCCGAGAGAATGGTGGCAATGGGGTTGGCTATGTTTTTGCCTGTTGCCTGGGGGTAGGAACCGTGTATAGGCTCAAACACGGAGGTATGAATGCCAATGGATGCGGAGGGCAGCAGGCCAAGGGAGCCTGTAATTACGCTGGCCTCGTCAGTCAGAATGTCTCCGAACATATTTTCGGTGACCATCACATCGAAGTTCTTTGGCCATTGAATAAGCTGCATGGCGGCATTGTCGACAAACATGAATTCGGTGGTGACTTCCGGATAACCGGATGCCATTTCCTGGGCAATTTCTCTCCACAGCCGGGAACTTTCCAACACGTTGGCTTTATCGACCACGGTTAGCTTTTTGTTGCGTTTAAGGGCAAATTCGTAGCCCAGTTTCAGAATCCGTTCTACTTCCTCCCTGGAGTAGGTACAGGTGTCAAAGGCCGTGTTGCCATGGTCCCGTCGTCCTTTTTCCCCGAAATAAATGCCCCCGGTAAGTTCGCGTATGGCTACGAAGTTTGCTCCGTCAACCAGTTCGCGGCGCAGGGGCGATTTGTGCAGCAGGGAGGCAAAAGGCTCTACCGGACGGATGTTGGCGTAAAGCCCCAGTTTTTTACGCATGGCCAGCAGGCCCTGTTCCGGACGCACCGGCGCTTTGGGGTTGTTGTCAAAACGGGGATCGCCCACAGCTCCAAACAGCACGGCGTCCGAATGCATGCACAGTTCGTGTGTCTTTTCCGGATACGGATCGCCCAGCTGGTCAATAGCAGCAGCACCGGTTAATCCGAATTCATGGGTCAGTTCATGACTGAATTTTTTAGCAATGGCTTTCACCGATTTCATGGCCTGGTCAATAATCTCAGGACCAATCCCGTCACCGGGAAGAACAGCAATGTTCAGTTTCATTCGTCTCCTTGTTTTATCTGATTTGATTTACAAATTTATATTATCCGTTATGTTTTTCATTACGAAGCCAGGGTGATGGAACTAGGTTTCCCTTTGTCCGTTTTCCGCACTTCGTTCGATGAGGTTCAGCATTCGCAGCGTGGCTTTGATGGCTGCAGCGGTCTGGTCGGAATCCAGCCCCCTGGTTTTGAATTCCTGTTCCAGCTGCCAGGTGATTACCGTTTCCACCAGGGCATCGGTTTTCCCTCCCGGGGGAATGGTGACGGAATAGTCGAGCAGGATGGGAAAAGGTTTTTTCAGCCTTTTATAAATGGTTTTCAACGCATTCATAAAGGCATCATATTGTCCGTCGCCGGAGCCGGAAGCTTCATAGGTTTTCCCGTTGATCCGGATGCTCACGGTAGCCGAGGGTTTGAGTCCCATGGCATGGGTCAGCGCGTAATTGTTGATCCGGATTTTTTGTTCCAGGTTTTCCTGCAGCACATCGGCAACAATATATGGCAGGTCTTCCAGGGTCACCGTTTCCTTGTGGTCACCAAGAGCAATGACCCGTTCGGTAACCTTTTTGAGGTCTTCGGCCGAAAGCTCAATCCCGGCTTCTTTCAGATTGGCCTTAATGTTGGCCTTGCCCGAGGTTTTCCCGAGTGCATAGCTGCGGGTACGGCCAAAACGTTCGGGCAGCAGATCATTAAAGTAGAGTTTGTCTTTGTTGTCGCCGTCTGCGTGAATACCGCTGCACTGGGTGAAAACATATTCCCCTATCAGGGGTTTGTTGGTCGGGATCCGGATTCCGGAAAAGCTTTCCACCAGTCTGGATACCCGGTTTAGTTTGCTTTCATTGACCCGGGTATACATGTGGAGGTGGTCTTTGATCGTGGCAATCACGCTCGACAGAGGTGCATTCCCGGCCCGTTCCCCTAATCCGTTAACGGTGGTGTGGACGCAGCGGATACCGGCCTTGATGGCATGGAACACATTGGCAATGGCCAGGTCGTAATCGTTATGTGCATGAAAGTCGAATTCCTGTTCCGGGAAACATTCAAGCATTTCCCTGCAATAGGTGAAGGTCTCGTCCGGATTCAGAATGCCCAGCGTATCTGGCAGCATGATCCGCCTGATATTCATCTTCTTCAGGGTCAATATCATCTGATCCACATAATCCCTGGAGTTTCGCATGCCGTTTGACCAGTCTTCAAGGTAAACGTTTACAGAGAGACCCCTTTTTTCGGCGTAGTCAACAGACCGGCGAATGTCGTCAAGGTGTTCTTCGGGTGTTTTGCGCAACTGTTGGGTAACATGTTTGTGTGAACCTTTGCACAACAGATTCAGTATTTTTCCTCCGGCCCGGTCAATCCAGTCTATGGAAGCCTTCCCGTCAACAAAACCCAAAATTTCCACCCGGTTCAGGTAGTCTTTCCCTGCGGCCCATTCCATAATCTGCCGGGCTGCTTTGAATTCTCCTTCTGAAACCCGGGCCGAAGCTATTTCAATCCGGTCTACCTGGACGTCTTCCAGCAGGACTTTGGCTACACTCAGTTTTTCGGTGTCAGTAAAAGACACCCCCGAAGTTTGTTCCCCGTCCCTCAGGGTGGTGTCGAGTATGTTTAGCTGCAGTCCTTTTTCAGATAATGCCGATTCCCTGTTAATGCTGTTTGCAGTTTTTCATATGTCTAAATTGCTTTTTTCATGGCCACGAGGTAGTCAATGTCGTCGAGACCGTTTTGCAGGCAGTGTTTCTTATAGGGGTTGATTTCAAAGGATTCCGATTCTCCGGTTTCGTGGATGGTAAAACGCTGGTTTTCCAGATTTACTTCAAAACGGGTTTCCGGATCCTTATCTATGGCGGCAAAGATTTTCCCCAGAAATGCGGGGGAGACGACAACCGGGAGCAATCCGGTATTGAGGGCGTTTCCCTTGAAAATGTCTGCAAAGAAGCTGGACACAACCACCCGGAAACCATAGTCATAAAGGGCCCAGGCAGCATGTTCCCGGCTGGAACCGCTGCCGAAATTCTTTCCGCCCACAAGAATTTTTCCCGAGTAAGCCGGGTTGTTCAGTACAAAGTTGGCCGCCGGCCGGTTATTCTTGTCGTAACGCCAGTCGCGAAACAGGTTGTCTCCAAATCCTTTACGTTCCACAGCTTTCAGAAAACGGGCCGGGATAATCTGGTCGGTATCCACATGCTCAATAGGCAGCGGCACTGCCGGAGACAGGATGGTTGAAAATTTATCGTATGCCATTTTTATTGATTTTCAGTTTTCGTTTGGGTTTAAAAATCAGATGAATGCTCTCGGGTCAGCGATCATTCCGGTCACGGCTGCAGCTGCTGCAGTCAGCGGACTGGCCAGCAGGGTTCGGGCCCCGGGCCCCTGGCGTCCCTCAAAGTTCCGGTTGGAAGTAGATACGGCATACTTCCCGGCCGGGATCTTGTCTTCGTTCATGGCCAGACAGGCTGAACAACCGGGTTGACGCAGGCTCATGCCTGCTTCGGCAAAGATCTTATCCAGGCCTTCGGATATAATCTGCTTTTCAACGGCTTTGGAGCCGGGTACCAGCCATACGGTTACGTTTTCGGCTTTCTTTTTTCCCTTGACCAGGCTGGCAAATGTGCGAAAATCCTCAATACGGCCGTTAGTGCAGCTGCCCAGGAATACGTAATCCACCGGTTTGCCCTTCATGGTTTCCCCGGGCTTGAAATTCATGTATTTCAGCGATTTCAGGAAAGTGGTCTTGTCGGTTCCCTCCATGCCTTCCGTATCCGGAATGTGCCGGGAAATACCAATACCCATGCCCGGGTTGGTACCGTAGGTAATCATGGGCTCGATGTTGGCCGCATCAAAGTGATATTCCCTGTCGAACACGGCTCCTTCGTCCGTTTTCAGACTTTTCCAGTATGCGACAGCCTGTTCCCAGGCTTCTCCTTCGGGGGAATACTTGCGGCCTTTAATGTAGCTGATGGTTGTTTCATCCGGGGCAATCATTCCTCCGCGGGCTCCGCACTCGATACTCATGTTGCAGACAGTCATCCTTCCTTCCATACTGAGGCTGCGGATAGCTGAGCCTGCAAATTCAACAAAGTGCCCGGTACCTCCGCTGGTGGATAGCTGTGAGATGATGTACAGTACGATGTCTTTGGCTGTGACCCCTTTCCCCGGCATGCCGTCCACCGTGATGCGCATTTTTTTTGGTTTGGGCTGCATAATGCACTGGCTGGCCAACACCATTTCCACTTCGCTGGTACCGATACCGAAGGCAATGGCTCCGAAGGCCCCGTGAGTGGAGGTATGGCTGTCGCCGCATACGATGGTCATACCCGGTTGGGTCAGTCCCATCTGCGGACCGATGATATGGACCACTCCGTGATTTTTACTGCCCAATCCGTAATAGGGAATGCCGTAAGTGTTGCAGTTCTTTTTCAGAGTTTCCACCTGGTTGCGCGATAGTTCATCCTTTATGCTCAGGTTCTGATTTTCCGTAGGTACATTGTGGTCGGGAGTAGCGGTGGTCTGTTCCGGCCGGAACACTTTCAGTCCGCGTTCCTTCAGGCCCAGAAATGCCACCGGACTGGTAACCTCATGAATAAAATGCCTGTCAATATACAATACGTTGGGACCTCCTTCCACCTGTTTAACCACATGAGCATCCCAGATTTTGTCGAATAATGTTTTTGCTTCCATAATCTTTTTTGTACCGGCCGGGATCAACCGGCCTTAATATTTCTCTCTAACGAATTCTTTGCTTTTTAGCTGTATAAGTTAAGTTTATACCGGCATGCTGTTCACGGCATCCAGGAATGCTTCCACTGAGGCGGTGATGATATCGGTATTGGCTCCGAACCCAAAATATTTGGATCCGTTATGGTCGAGTTCCATATGTACTTTTCCCATGTCGTCGCTTCCCTTGGTGATGGCCTGGATCAGAAATTCTTCCAGGGTGACCTGACGGCTGATGATTTGTTTGACTGCTTTAATGGCAGCATCAACCGGACCGTTTCCGTCGGAGGTGGCGCTGAATTTTTCACCGGCAATATCGATGCGTACGGTGGCGATCGGAACCAGCGTTTTGCCGGTAATTACCTGAAGGTATTCCAGCTTGATGCGGCGTTCCTTTTTATGGGCATCTCCCACGAGGGTGGCTACATCATCATCGCGGATATCCTTTTTCCGGTCAGCCAGTTCCAGGAATTTTTCATATACCTTATCCAGCTTTTCCTTACCCAGTTCATAGCCCATGGCTTCCAGCCGATGTTTCAGGGCTGCCCGTCCGCTGCGGGCGGTAAGCAGGATAGACGATTCGTTAATGCCTACGTCTTTCGGATCAATAATTTCGTAGTTTTCCCGGTTTTTGAGTACTCCGTCTTGGTGGATTCCCGAAGAATGGGCGAAGGCATTGCGGCCTACAATAGCCTTGTTGGGCTGAACCGGCATATTCATCATGTTGGACACCATCCGGCTGGTCCTGAAAATATTTTTTGTGTTGATGTTAGTGTCAATACCCAGTAGTTTGTACCGGCTTTTCAGGGTCATAACCACTTCCTCCAGGGACGTGTTCCCTGCTCGTTCGCCAATTCCGTTGATAGTCACTTCTGCCTGGCGGGCACCGTTCATGATGCCCGAGATGGTGTTGGCTGTGGCCATGCCCAGATCGTTGTGGCAGTGGGTGGAGATCACGGCTTTTTCAATTCCGCTGACGTGGTCAAAGAGGTATTTTATTTTTGCTCCGAATTCACCGGGCAGGGTATAACCTGTGGTATCGGGAATGTTGACCACGGTGGCACCGGCTTTAATCACGGCTTCCACCACCCGGGCCAGATACTCGTTTTCCGTGCGGCCGGCATCTTCTGCGTAAAATTCCACATCTTCCACGAATTTTTTTGCATATTTCACGGCTTTTACTGCCCGTTCAAGAATTTCTTCCTCATTTGAATTGAGCTTGTAATGGACGTGGTAGAATGAGGTTCCTATTCCCGTATGGATCCGCCCTTTTTTTGCGTATTTAAGCGCCTCGGCAGCCACGTCTATGTCTTTTTCCACGGCCCGGCTCAGTGCACAGATCGTGGGCCAGGTTACGGCTTTGGAAATTTCGACAACTGAGTTAAAGTCTCCCGGACTGGAAATGGGAAATCCGGCTTCAATAATATCCACGCCCAGTTCTTCCAGTGCCTTGGATACTTCAATCTTTTCCACCGTGTTTAACTGGCAGCCGGGGACCTGTTCGCCGTCTCTCAGCGTAGTGTCGAAAATATACAGTCTGTCGTTCATGATGAAGATATTTTGTTATGTTGTTGTTTCCTGCTTTTTAAGAAAAAAAAAGCCATTCTCAGCGAGAATGGCTCCATAGTCTTTTATCTGTAAAATACTCCATACCATTCTCATTCGTGCATTCTGCATAGAATACCGAGGAGAATACCAAGAATGGAAATGGAATAATAGTAATTCATTTTTTCAATGATTTACTGCAAATATCACAATATTTTTTTAATATGAAAATTTTAAAGGTAAGAAAATTTCAATTCTTAATAAAAAGATTTGTTTGTCTGAATACTTGGCCGATTATCCCAAAGCCACATCCAGCATCATCATTACGGCAAAACCAAGCATGGTTCCTATGGTGGCAACGTCGGTGTGTTTGTCCAGCTGAGATTCGGGGATCAGTTCTTCCACAACCACATAGATCATGGCTCCCGCGGCAAAAGAAAGGGCATAGGGCAGTATGGGCTCCATCAGTACAACTGCCAGGGCTCCGAGAACGCCTGCAACCGGTTCAACAATCCCGGAAGCCTGTCCGTAAAGAAAGCTCTTTCTGCGATTCATCCCTTCCCGCCTTAGCGGAATGGATACGGCGGCACCTTCCGGGAAATTCTGGATGCCGATCCCGATGGCCAGGGCTATGGCTCCCGCCAGTGAGGCTTCTGGCAGTCCGGCGGCAACGGCTCCGAATGCCACACCTACTGCCAGACCTTCTGGGATGTTGTGCAGGGTAATGGCCAGAACCAGCAACACACTTCTTCGCCAGGAAGTCGGCACTCCTTCTGCCTGCTCTCTGGGAAAACCCAGATGGAGGTGGGGTAAAACCTGATCCACCACCCAAAGAAAAGCTCCTCCGGCCAGAAATCCGATCAGCGGAGGAAGCCAGGCTATTCCTCCTGCTGCTTCCACCATGTCGATAGCCGGATTAAGCAACGACCAGATGCTGGCTGCGATCATAACTCCGGCAGCAAAACCAAGCATGCCGTCGAGCACCCTCCGGTGAATGGTTTTAAAGAAAAAAACCATACCTGCCCCGAGAGCTGTGACAAACCAAGGAAAAATGGTTGCCACCAGAGCCTGGGTAACAGGTAGTAATTCGTAAAACCATATAAACATACCTGTTTGTTTTTATCGGTTAATGGGATGAATTTACAAAAAAAAAGCGTCTCCCGA
>JBFWIL010000091.1:0-9371 GCA_050256015.1 Mangrovibacterium sp.
CATCCGGACTACAGTTAAGACAGGTTAAAGAAAAGGGGTTTGCTGATCCTTATTGCGGTAATTCATCTCGGCCCCGTTATCTATTATATAGGCGGCCACCTCCGATGAACCATTCTCGATAGCATAAACGGGCAGAAAATTGCAGTCAGGTTTACATTTCTGAACGAACTCTCCGGTATAACTAAAACAGCTACTATAACGCTTAAAACAGATGGTCTCTTATACCATGGTTTTCTTTTATCGTTTGACATCGTTTAAATTCGTTTTTATATCACAATACTTCGTTAAGAAATTAAGCGGCAATAGTGCTATAATACATAAAACATAATGTCTTAAAATTAAATTGTTTTAATACACCAGTTCTTCCAAAGATATCTTGTCTCCTAAGTCACTCAATGCTTTCCACCACACCATTTGCGTCGAGCATAATAAATACTTGTTCGGAACACGAGAATCGCTCCTTCTTCAACTGCCTTCGGTAAGTCAAACAGGTCTGCGTCACTGGCTCTCTTTCCATTATCCGCTCCCATTGTGGTTGGCCCAAAAGAAGTTCGACTTCCTCGCGTGTTGTTTTGCCAACTTGGATTTTGAGGAGGTTATTGCGGTCAAGCGGCACGCTGGAATTTCCGTAAAACCGGGTATTGGCTCGCCAAGAGTCCTTGGTGAGCTTTTTCACTTTGCCCTGTGGGTCAAACGTCACTTCAACGCTTTCGTACTGACACTGCTTGCCCTTTTGCCAATTCCATTCATATGTCCAGGTGAACCCGTACGATTCCTCGGTGATCAACTGCGGGATACCCAAAAGTTTCTCCAACTCAGCAGCCGTCGTTTCGCCTTCATGAATCCGGGCAACTTTGGTGAAGTCAATCTTGTTGCCATGGATTGCTGGAGAGAAAAGTCCATACTTTGCGGTACTTTGCCGAAGTTGCCTGCTGATTTTCGTTACCTTGCCATCGACACCGATCGTGATGAAAACAGTTTGATTCTTAAAGGTAGAGTGGGAAGACAGAGGGTCAAACAGAATAGGAAGAAGGTAGACCAGCCCGCCGCCCAGCCCTATGGCCGCCCCGGCGACACCTGAGGTAACGTTTTCAATAGCCTCTTCTTGGATTGGCCGGTCCTCTTGCGCATCCCCGAAATACGACAAAATGATTTCTTGGGTAATAGGATTTATTGAACCATAACCCGGCAGACCAAGTAGTTGTTCAACCTTAGTGCGAGTCGTCTCGCCTTCCTTGATCTGGGAAATTTTCGCTTGATCCAAGTTCTTGTTCGCTTGATCCAATTTCTTGTTGGTGAGAGCTGTCGTGGCGCAGCCTGCAAGTCCAGCTACTCCCAAAATCAAAACCATTCCAACTATTACTACATGTTTTGTTCTCATAATGTACCCCATTCATGAGCATCTGTTATTTGAATGCGAACGATAAAGCTAAGCTGCCATTTTCCGCGCCGCTTCACTCTGCGGGAAATATTAGGCTTCAGGAAGCCATATTGTTTTTTATCTCTTAACCCTTATTTTATAAGTAGTTACCTTACTGACTGCGAAACTTTAGTTATTAAAATATATCTGTCCCCTTTTTCCCTCTTTGACAACATTGTCTATTTTGTTAGTTTTAATAGAGTAAAAACATAATTATCGTCTAAGTGTCCATCGCTTCCGCCCCAACCACCGAGGCCCCCCTCCAATCTAAGGTTCTCAGCAGTAAAGTCAGCAGAGTACTCTTTATCTAATGTATCGATACGGGTTAAAGTACAGTTCAGGCCCGCTTTATTTTTCTCTAATTCTACCTTATAGTAATAGGAGATGGTTGGTGCATACCCTCTTGTCAGATTAACAGAAAAAATGGGTACATGAAAAGTAATTTTGTCACCGATTAGTTTACCGAACAATTTGTCATCCTTTGTACAAATTCTATCAACGCTTATCTGTTGGACAAAACTATATCCTGCTTCTTTCACGCGAATACTATTGTTTTCAGGAATTAATACAACGCGAAAAGTACTTCCGTCTTTCATTACCCCTTCATATCTCCCTGGTGTAGGCAGAGTTTCACTTTGCGCAAGAGATATCTGTGGAAACAATAATAAGGCAGAAAATAAATACCGAGCAACTTTTGAAAACATTTTATTTCTCCTTTCAAATGATTCTAAAATTTTAACGATTGCACTCAAGCCTCGGCGGCCTCCACCTATAGTATACACTGTTCGGCGCAGCGTCATTTGGCTTTCTGGTCCGTGCCGGACCCACCGGGGATAACAATAAACTCAAACCCCTTAACTAAGACTCCTTCTTTACTGAACGAGATCATTGCCTCTTTGACTTTCGTTTTAAGCGTGTAGGTTGGCTTCAGGGAGCCTGGAAGATAAACGTTGAAAGACATCCCAGGCTCAGCAAATACCCACTTGTTTCCCACTGCATCGGCAAGTGTCTGTGTTCCGTCTTCCACATTACATTGGGCCATGAAAGACCCACCGGAAACCCCATAAACCATTCCCATCATCGCCGTTGGAACTGTGCTGCTTCCTGATGCCGTGAATATTCCGTTCTTAACCTCAACGATTCTAATAATGTAATCCCCAGAAAAATCCTTCTGGTAAGGAAATCCCTCAAGTATGAGGATGCTACCATCATCCCTGCATTGGATTGTGACGCCCACTTGTGCCAACTTACTCCGCAAGATTGTTTCATCCGTTTTTTTAATCTTTTCTGAAGATTTTTCGCTGGTTGAGTTATTATTCTTTCTTTCAGCAGCACATGATGTCATAAAAAAGACAAAAATAAATAATCCGAAAATTGAAATACAACTAATGTAATTCCCTTTTGTTTTCATGATTTTAAATCCTTTTGATTAAAGTTTTGCACTTAATTTTTGTTCTTTTTCTCAAGCTGTTAATCAGATTGGGATTTGCTTATTCTGTTTCTTATCAATACGTTGTGTTTTACATTTTTGTTAGGCGGCAGTTGCCATTTGTGCATCATTACGATTTTAATTCTACACCGCCGCGTTCAACAGCGGCTTTCCTGATCTTTTCAGAGAGGGGGGATTTTGTATTGCCCAAAAGGGCCTCGCGTATCGTGACATGACTTACGTTAAAAATCCTCATAAGCTCTTTTTTCTCCCCATGCGGAACCAATACTTTACTCATAAGCGATTCTTTAATTTTTTATACCTTTATAGCGACTTTCAAAAATGAAAGTATTTCAAATTTACAATTATTATCGCAAATGACAAAACAAAATACGATAAAATTCGCATCGACCAAGGAGAGATTGATTCAGTTTATTGATTATAAAAAGATTAATAATTCTGTTTTTCTAAAAGAGACCGGTCTCAAAAGGGGATTTCTGGACGGCGACAAATTAAAATCCAGTGTATCAGATCTATTCATTGCGAAAATAATCGCCAAATATCCGGAATTGAATTTATACTGGTTGGTTACCGGAAACGGGAATATGTTGCAAAAAGAAAAGACCAATTCAGATGATATTGTATTAACCGAGTTATTAGACAGAATAGAAAACCTGGCCTCAGAAAATGGTGCATTAAAAAAAGAAATTGATCTGTTGCATAAAGAAAAAAAGACTAAAGACATTAATTACCCTGATATTACAGCCACACCTTAACTGAATCAACAGGAAACCTAAAATTGTTTTTTCAAATTGAAAAAACAAATAATAACCGGGAAATAGACAGAACAAGCTTCATAATCAAAAAAATCCGGCATTAGTGCAAGTAATTTTGGAACAAACCAATCGCCAACTTTCTACCCCAATATTTTATCCAGTTCCCGTTCAACACGGTGAACAAGATAAAAAGGCAGGTTAAATGTTCTTCAAAATATTACTTTATCTTTATTTCATAAAAATACTTCTCCAATAATCCGTGATTTTATAGAAGAATAGGTTTAATTCGGGCTATGACACTCAGCAAAAAATACCGGAGATTGAAAAATGTGGGGCACCTGTTATTCTGGTTGTCCAGTCTGGTGTTTGCACTGACTGTATTTTACGTGGTCTCCGATCACAAGCTCGGCTTAACTCCCGAAATTATCATTCGGGTAGTCATGATGAACCTGGGGTTTGCATTCGCGGTTTATACCAATTTCTATCTGCTCATCCCGTATTTCCTGAAAAAAAAGCATTACATCTTTTATGTATTCTGGCTGATCATCACCCTCGCTGCATCGTCTTTACTCATTATCACGCTTTGCTTTATGGTACAGCAGCAGGCCTTCAGCAGGGATTTGTTCTCCACCCATTTCTTTACCTCTGCCGGATATGTAGCGCTTAGCTCGCTGGCTAAATTTTTAACCGACTGGATTGAGTTGCAGGATATCTCATTACGTTTCCACAAGGTAGAACGCGAAAAGCTGGAGGCAGAACTTAACACGTTAAAAGCCCAGATCAATCCGCATTTTTTATTTAACAGCTTAAATAATATATATTCGCTGTGTCTGGTAAACTCAAAGAAGACACCGGAACTTATCCTGAAATTATCCGATCTGATGCGGCATGTTCTTTATGAATCACGGGAGAATTTTGTCCCGCTGAAAAAAGAAATAGAATTTGTAAAGAACTTTATAGAACTGCAACAGATCAGGCTGAATGATCAGGTGGACATCCAGGTGTTGATTGACGGTGACGTAAACAACCAACTGGTCATCCCGCTTATTTTTGAACCTTTTATTGATAATGCTTTCAAACACGGGCCCAGGTCTTTTTCAGGAAATGATTTTATTCACGTGTCAATTAAAATTGAGGGAGAATGGCTTCGTTTCACCACCTCCAACACCTGCAGCGAACAGACAGACTGCAAAAAGGATCGGGCACACGGAATCGGACTCAGTAATATCCGGCAACGCCTGGCCCTGCTCTATAAAAAAGCGGATTATGATTTAGAGATCAGTAAAAAAGCCCCTATCTTTACCGTTCGATTGGACTTACGTCTAAAACAAGCCGACCATGATTCGAGCAATGATCGTTGATGATGAACCGCTGGCCCGGCAGGTCATCAGCCGGTATGCTACGGAAATTCCGGGACTGGAAATCGTAGCCTCCTGTACCGGTGCCCTGGAAGCCAGCCATGAACTGAAAAAAAGAGCAGTGGATCTCCTCTTTCTGGATGTCAACATGCCCAGACTTTCCGGACTTGAACTGGTGAAAAACCTGCAGCACCCGCCACTGGTTATCCTGACCACTGCCTACAGCGATTATGCGCTGGAAGGCTATGAGTTGAACATCCTGGACTACCTGAAAAAACCTTTTGGCTTCGACCGTTTTTTCAAGGCCGTCCAAAAAGCAGAAGAACAGCTGGAATTGCTTCGTAAAAAAGAAAATCAGACAGCCAAAGCAGGTTACATCTTTATCAAGGCCAACAAAAAAATGATACGTGTGGAACTGGAGGATATCTGCTTTATTGAAGGACTGGGCGATTACATCAAGATCCACCTCGGGAATGACCACCTGGTCACGAACCTGTCCATGAAGAAAATGGAAGAGTTGCTGCCTGCCGGCGAATTTTTCCGCATTCACAAATCCTATATCATCCGGATGGACCGGATCCGGTCCATCGAAGGGAACCTGGTGGAAATCGGCAAACAGAAGCTGCCGGTGGGAAGCAATTATCGCCAGGCTTTCTCCGAACTAATCGAACAGCGTTTTATTAAATAATTTTTTTCTTCGTGATTTAACTTTTGGCCGTTTCCTCAGTCCAAGCAAGTAGAAACCTAACCTAATCAAACCGAAAAAATGGCTGCTTTTCAACATCAGTTGTTTAGATTGAGTATGATCGTCGTGCTTATTTTCGTGCTTTTATGCATTGTATTCTATCCTAAAATAAAGCCACTGGTCTCACCGGATAAAAACGACGGACCGCTTCCCGGAAGTAACCTCAGGAACGGGAAACAGGCTCTGCTGAGCTCCGGATACCTGCTGGTACCCACGCGCATGAATGAAATGCTTTCGAGCACGGGATCGCTCTTGCCAGACGAAGAAGTGGACCTCTCTTTTGAAACTTCCGGCAAGGTCGTGGCCATTTATTTTGAAGAAGGTACCCGGGTCAAAAAAGACACCCTGCTGGCCAAGATCAACGACAAGCCCTTACAGGCCCAGCTGCTAAAACTGCAGGCCCAGCATAAGCTGACCGAGGAGAAGGAGTTCAGACAACGACAGCTGCTGGAACGCGATGCCATCAGCCGAGAAAGCTATGACCAGGTTGCCACTGAACTGCAAACCCTGGAGGCAGACATCCTGCTGCTGCAGGCCCGCATTGACGAAACAGAACTGCGTGCCCCCTTTGACGGGATCATGGGACTGCGGGAAGTGAGCGAGGGAGCCTATGCCACTCCGCAGACCAGGATCGCCCGGCTGGTAAAGATCAGTCCCCTGAAAATCGAGTTCTCCATACCCGAACGTTACGCCGGAGAAATCAGTCCGGGCTTCCCGATCAGCTTTATTCTTGACGGTTATGCCAGCCGGTTTCAGGCCCGGGTTTATGCCGTCGACCCCAAAGTCGACCTGAATACCCGCACCATCGTGGTCAGGGCCCTCTACCCCAACCGCGAAGAACAACTCAAACCCGGCCGTTTTGCGAGTGTAAACCTGTTGCTGTCGGAAATCCCGGAGGCCGTATCCATTCCCACAGAAGCCCTGATCCCCGAAATGGAAGGAGAAAAAGTCTTTATTTACCGGAACGGAAAAGCAGAGGAGGTGAAGGTAACCACCGGTCTGCGCACGGAAACCCATATTCAGGTCAGAACCGGACTTCAGTTCGGCGACACCCTGCTTACCACAGCCATCCTGCAACTGCGGCAGGGACTGCCTGTTCAGCTGGATACCCTGGTGACCAACCAAAACGTAAGGAGGTAAATTCATGAGTTTGTCCTCTGTCAGCATCCAGCGTCCGGTACTGGCCACGGTCTTCTCGCTGATCATCCTTCTATTCGGAACAATAGGCATCACCTTTCTGGGGATTCGCGAATTTCCCAGTGTCGATCCGCCCATAATCTCGGTAAGTACCTCCTACCCGGGAGCCAATTCCGATGTCATCGAAACCCAGATCACCGAGCCCCTGGAACAGTCTATCAACGGTATTCCCGGCATCCGCACGCTGACCAGCCGCTCCAGTCAGGGGCGAAGCTGGATCACGGTTGAATTTGAACTCTCGGTCGACCTTGAAACGGCAGCCAACGATGTACGAGACAAAGTCTCCCAGGCCCAACGTTATTTACCCCGGGATTGTGATCCTCCGACAGTTACCAAAGCCGATGCCGATGCCACCCCCATCATGCTGATTGCGGTAAACAGCCCGAAACGTTCCCTGCTCGAGCTCTCGGAAATTGCCGAGCTCACCTTTAAGGAACAACTGCAAACGATTTCCGGAGTCAGCTCTGTGGGTATCTGGGGAGAAAAACGCTATGCCATGCGCATCTGGCTGGATCCGGCCAAACTGGCCGGTTACCAGATGACCCCCCTGGATGTGCGCAACGCGCTGAACAGGGAAAATGTGGAGCTTCCGGCCGGAAGCGTGGAAGGCACCAACACAGAACTAACCATCCGTGTACTCGGGCTGATGACCACCCCCGCAGAATTCAATAATCTTATCCTGAAACAAGAGGGCGACCAGCTGATACGGGTACGCGATATCGGCCGGGCCGAGCTGAGTCCGGAAGACCTGCGCGGTATTATGAAAATGAACGGTATCCCCATGGTGGCCACGGTCATTGTCCCCCAGCCGGGAGCCAACCACATTGAAATTGTCGATGAGGTATATGAACGGCTGGAATACATCAAAAAAGACCTCCCCGAGGATGTGGGCATTGAAATAGGCTTCGACAACACTAAATACATCCGCTCATCCATCCGCGAAGTGCAGACCACTATTTATATTGCATTTTTCCTGGTAGTGGTCATTATTTTTCTGTTTCTTCGCGACTGGCGGACCACGCTGATCCCCATCCTTGTAATCCCAGTCTCCCTGGTGGGGTCCTTTTTCATCATGTACCTGGCCGGATTCAGCATTAACGTACTCACCCTGCTGGCCATCGTGCTGGCCATAGGGCTGGTGGTGGACGATGCCATTGTGATGATGGAAAACATCTATGTAAAGATTGAACAGGGTATGCGTCCGCTGGAGGCAGGCATAAAGGGGGCCAACGAGATCTTCTTTGCCATCATTGCTACCACGGTCACCCTGGTGGCCGTCTTCTTTCCCATCGTCTTTCTGGAAGGAATGACCGGCCGGCTTTTTCGCGAGTTCAGCATCGTAATAGCCGGAGCAGTGGCTATTTCTTCCTTTGTGGCTCTGACACTGACCCCCATGCTCTCAACCAAACTGCTGAAACCCCATGAAAAAAGGGGGAAAATTTATAATTTCTCGGAGAAATTCTTCGTTTCGCTCAACAGGGCCTACCGGAATTCGCTGGATAATTTTCTACGGCGGCCCCGGGTTTCGCTGTTTATCCTGCTGGGTTCCCTGCTGCTCATCGCCCTGCTTTGGAAAGTGATTCCAGCCGAAATGGCGCCGCTGGAAGACCGTTCGCAAATCAGAGTCCGGATAACGGCTCCCGAAGGAGCAACCTATGAATTTTACGAATCGTATGTCGAGGATCTGGCAGAGCTGATCAATGAACTGGTTCCGGAACGGGACAAGGTGACTACCCGCCTGCGGGGCAGCAGCGGATCGGCCAATATTGTGCTTGTTGATCCGTCGGAGCGAATCCGTTCTCAGCAGGAAATTGCCAACCGGCTGACTGCAGAACTTCGGAAAAAAACCAAAGCCCGGGCCAATGTCATTCAACAGTCCACCTTCGGCGGACGGCGGGCCGGCCTGCCGGTACAGTATGTGCTTCAGGCCCAGAGTATTGAGAAACTCCGGGAAATACTGCCGGCGTTTATGGCAAAAGTGCAGGACAATCCTACCTTCATCATGGCAGATGTCAACCTGAAATTCACCAAACCCGAACTGCAAATTGAGATCAACCGGGACAAGGCCAACGTGCTGGGTGTATCCACCCAGAATATAGGACAGACCCTGCAACTGGCTCTGAGCGGACAACGCTTCGGCTATTTCATCATGAACGGAAAACAGTATCAGATCCTGGGCGAGCTGGCCCGCCGCGACCGTAATGATCCGCTGGATCTGAAGTCACTTTACGTACGCAATGAAAGCGGACAAATGATTCAACTCGACAATTTCGTAAAATTGAACGAAACCACAGCTCCTCCCGAGCTGTACCGTTATAACCGCTTTGTGTCCGCTACCGTATCTGCCGGACTGGCCGAAGGAAAAACCATCGGTCAGGGGCTGGAAGAAATGGACCGGATTGCCGCACAGGTGCTTGACGAAACCTTCCGTACCGCCCTGGCCGGC
>JBFWIL010000092.1:0-9282 GCA_050256015.1 Mangrovibacterium sp.
CGGCTTCCTGTTTAGTTTGGAACAGCTTGTTCGGATTTTTATGAAAACGGGTGGCAATGATGGTCAGACTGATCCGGGTTCCCAGTTTCAGATCAATTCCGTTCCCCCAGATAATGTTGGCATCCTGTCCGGCTTTCTCCTGCAGACACGCAATGATATCCCCGATCTCCCCCATGGTGATTTCATCTGTCCCCGAGATGATATTCAGCAAAATATCTTTTGTTCCGGAAATATCATTGCTGTCAAGCAAAGGCGACTCCAAAGCCTGACGAACAGCCTCCATTGCCCGGTTTTCTCCTTCGGCCAGCCCCGTTCCCATAATAAATACCTCGCTCCCGGCCATAACTGTATATACATCAGCAAAGTCAATATTGATGTTTCCGTGCAGGGTAATGATCTCGGCCATCCCCTTTACTGCCGTGCCAATAATATCGTCGGCCTTCTGAAAAGCCTGTGAAGCGGGCAGATTTCCGTAAATGGCCTGCAGCTTTTCGTTGCTGATGACCAGCATGGAATCAACCTGTTCTCCGAGTTTACCCACCCCTTCCAGCGCCTGGGTAAACCGCCGTTTTCCCTCAGCAGGTGAAGGGATGCTCACCACGGCTATGGTCAAAATTTCCAGTTCTCTTGCCAGACGTGCAATAACCGGAGCAGCCCCCGTGCCGGTGCCCCCTCCCATACCTGCCGTAATGAACAACATGCGGGTGGTTCCCTCCAACACGCTGCGGATATCGTCCAGGTTCTCCGCGGCAGCCTGCTCTCCCTGTTCAGGCATATTCCCGGCCCCGCGTCCTTCCGTCAGGCTGACTCCAAGCTGGATTTTAAGAGAAACCGGACTGTTTCGCAAGGCCTGGGCATCGGTGTTGCAGATCAGGAAATCTACCCCCTGTATACCCTCCGAGAACATGTGATTCACGGCATTGCATCCGGCTCCGCCCACCCCCAGTACCTTTATGATGGAAGATCCGGCCAGCGGAAAAATAAAATTGATAATTTCCTCACTCATACGCACAGTTCAATCGGTTAATGCATTTCCATATCCTGTTCCTCCTCAAAGAACAGGGTCACCTGCCGGGCCACCTGCTGTTTGACCTGGCTAAAAAATCCGGGCTGGGTATTTTTCTGTTTTCTCTTCCGCTCTGTCCGTTTTTTCCCTGCGGAAAGCGGTTCCTGCAAAGCCAGGTGTAAAAGTCCGACAGCCGTTGCCAGGCCCGGATTTTTCAGTTCCTTCCATTCGGGTTCCAATCTGATACGGGGAACTCCCTGTCGTACATCCAGTCCGGTACGATACTTGATCAACTGTCCCAGATTATGCAGCTGCGCCCCTCCCCCGGTGATGACGATGCCTGCCCCGATACGGTCCAGACAAGCCGACTTCTCCAGCTGGAAATAGCAGGCATCAATGATCTCTTCCATCCGGGCCTGGATGATGTAAGCCAGATTCTTAAAGGAAATCTCCTTGGGTTCCCAGCCCGATATCCCGGGAATGGTTACCACCTTGTCGGACGGAGCAAAGTCGCCCATAGCCTGGCCAAACTGTACTTTCAGCGCTTCAGCCTGCCGCGCCAGGATAGAACAGCCTTCCTTGATATCGCGGGTGATCACATTTCCCCCGAAAGGCACCAGGGACGAATAACAAAGCAAGCCGTCGCAATACACCGTCATTTTTGTGGTACCTCCGCCGATATCCAGCAAAACCACCCCGGCTTCTTTTTCATCCTCAGAAAGCAGCACTTCGGCGGGCCCCATAGAATCCACCAGTGTTTTCCGTATCAGGATTCCCGCCCGGTCCATGCACATTCGCAAATTTTGTTCATACTGTTCCGGGCCCGCCAGCAGTTTAAAGCTGACGGCCAGTTTTTCCCCTGTGATCCCCACCGGCTCGGGAATGCCTGCTTCCTCATCAACAGTATACCGTTGGGGAGCCAGATGATATACCTTATAGCCTTCCGGGAGCTTTGCCTGCTCTGCCTGCAGAAGCAGACTCCGCAGGTCTTCCTCCGTCACCATCCGGGTTTCCCCGAAGTCAAGCTCGGCATTAAGCGTAAATGTCTTTAACTGCTGTCCGCCCACATTCACATAAACCTCCTCAATCACCTCGCCTGCTGTTTTCTCGGCCTGCGACACCGCCTCATGAACAGACTGAAAGGCTTCCCTGATATTCAGCACCACCCCGCGTTTGACCCCCATGGAACGGCTTTTCCCAAATCCCATGATTTCCATCCGTCCCACCTGGTTCAATCTTCCGGCAAGGGCAATGACTTTGGTGGTACCGACATCTATCGCGGCAATGAGTTTATTGCTTTTACCCATAGTATGTATTATTTTTTCGTACAAACGATCTGATTTTCATATTTCAGACTGATTTTTGAATAGCGACTCCATCCCGTTTCGGCAAAGCCTTGCATATAAAGCGCCTTCAGATTCCTGAACTTAATACGGAATCCTTCGGGTTCCCCGAATTCCACGAGCTGGTCTCCTGCCAGCTGAACCAGTTGAATCTCCCCGTTCTCCAGAACATGAATCTGCTGCACCTGTGCCAGCCAGAACCTGTCGGCTGCAAGGTAACGAACCATGGGAAGCAGCCGCTCCCGGGCATAGGTCTCACCGGCAGAACCGGTTACTACCGGAACCCGGGCCGTAAAATTTTCCTTTCGCTCAATCCGGACGCCCTGCTCATCCATATAATAATCATCATTTCCGCTGATTATGCGGAAAAGGGGCTTCCTCAGTTCCGCCACAACAGCCAGCCTGCCCTTCAGTTCATATCCTTCCACATAAACCTGCCGGAAAAATTCAGCCTTTTTAACGGAAGAAACCTTTTCCAGACTACGTTCCAGCTTTTCCGTATTCAGGGCATAAAGCACTCTGTCAAAAAGCGAGCTGTCGGCTTGTTTTACCAGTGCTGCCAGCTCGTCCTCCTGCATGATGCGGGCTGAGTTTTCTGTAAGAGTGACAACCAGTCCCCCGCACTTCACCTCTTTCAGCTTTCGCTCTGAAAAGAGCAGGGATAAGCTGATTACCGAAAGGGCCAACAGCACAAGTATGATTTTAACCAGCGTATGCATTGTTCAACTTTCAAATTCAATCCATTCATCCATCCGTTTCAATTGCTCACTTACCGGCTGAACCAGGTTTTCAATATCGCCTGCTCCCATCATCAGAATGACGCCCGGGTTTAGCCTGCCCACAGCTTCTGCAAGTTCCTTCTTCCCGACCAGTTGCTTTTGTCCGTGCTCAACCTTCTCAAGGATCAGTGCCGAACTGATTCCCGGCAGTGGTTTTTCCCTGGCCGGATAAATATCGAGCAGCAGCAACCGGTCAAGCCTGCTGAGCTGAGCGGCAAATTCAACGGCAAAATCCCGGGTACGGCTGTACAAATGAGGCTGAAATATACCGGTTACCTTACGCCCCGGGAACATGGAACGTACCGCTCCGATGGTGGCTTTCAGTTCTTCGGGATGATGAGCGTAATCGTCAATCAACAAAAAGTTCCGGCTTCGGTAACGAATATCAAAACGCCGCTTAACCCCCCGATAACCTGCAAGAGCCCTGCGTATCACTTCCGACTTCACCCCGGCCAGCCAGGCCAGGGAAGCTGCTGCCACAGCATTCTCAACATTATGCAGTCCGGGATAGCTCATCCTGACTTCCCTGATCCGTACCCCGGGACAACGCAGATCAAAACAATAGGCTTCGTTTTCCAAACGGAGGCCTTCTGCATAAAAATCGGCCGGTCCCTTCAACGCATAAGTATATGTTCTCCGTATGGGGAGCCGTTCCCGGTTCATGGGCAATCCTTTTTTCCACACCAGGCTTCCTTCCGGTTTCAGCCGGCAGGCAAAAGCCTGAAAAGCCTCCTGCACAGCCCTGTAGTTGCCGTAAATATCCAGATGATCCGCATCCATGGAAGTGATCACTGCCAGGGCGGGAGTCAGCTGCAGGAAGGAACGGTCGAATTCATCGGCTTCGGCCACTGCCCAGGGTGAAGATGGGGAAACCAGCAAATTGCTTCCGTAATTTTTGGAAATACCGCCCAAAAAGGCTGTACATCCTATCCCGGACGACTGCAGCATATGAGCCAGCATGGTCGACACAGTGGTTTTCCCGTGAGTGCCCGCTACGGCACATGTATGGTATCTGCTGCAAATAAGTCCCAGAACCTCCGAACGCTTGCGAACGGAAAAACCGTTCTGCTTCAACCAGACCAGCTCGCCCAGGCCGGCAGGCACGGCAGGTGTGCAAACAACCAGGGTTTCCCGGACATTCAACTTTTTTTCCACAAGTCCGGGAAGATCTTCATAATGGATGTCTATCCCTTCGGCAACCAATGTTCTGGTCAGGCTGCTCTCCGTACGATCATAACCCGACACGGAAAATCCGGCCTGATGGAACCAGCGGGCAAGGGCACTCATCCCGATGCCTCCGATACCAAGAAAATAAACCTGTTTGATCTGTTCCAGTCCAGTCATAATTCCGATCTTTTTACAAATGCCTGCCTTTTTCTTTTCATCCCTTCTGCCTGCAGGGGTATCCTGCTTCACGCAGAATCACCTCCACAATCTTATCCGTGGCCTCCGGACGCCCCAGCTTCAGACTGTTTTTCGCAAGCCTTTCCATACGGGTTTTATCTGCCAGCAAATTCCGTATTTCTGGCAACAGCTTTTCCCTGACTTCCGTGTCGCGCACCATCACGGCCGCATCCTGTTCAACCAACGAAAGTGCATTTCGTGTCTGATGATCTTCAGCCACATTGGGAGAAGGAACCAGAATAGCCGGCTTCCCCAACAAACACAATTCCGAAATGGTGCCCGCACCGGCCCGTGAAATAACCAGATCGGCCGCCCGGTAGGCCAGTTGCATATCCGACACAAATTCCACCGGTTTCAATCCAACCGGACCATTGTTCTGCAGCCGGTCGATCATTTCCCGGTAATACAGACTTCCGGTTTGCCAGATAAGCTGGATCTCGCTTTGCCGGATATGTTCCAGACCGGCCAGCACACTTTCATTCAGACTCCGGGCCCCCAGACTTCCCCCCAGAATCAGTGCCACAGGCTTTCCCGGATCCAGGGCAAATGATTTCAGCGCCAGCAGACGGTCAGGCCGGTTTAACAAAGTCCGGCGAACCGGATTTCCGGTCAGAATAATTTTTTCAGCCGGGAAATAGCGATCCATATGCGGATAAGCCACACAAATACTACGCACCCTCCTGGCCAGCAGGCGGTTGGTAAGCCCCGCGCAGGAATTTTGTTCCTGCAGTACGGCCGGAATGCCTCTCCGGACAGCAGCACGCAAAACCGGGCCGCTGGCAAAACCGCCCACACCTACAGCAACATCGGGTTTAAAAACGGCGATCAACCGATGCGCCCGGTACATGCTCAATACCAGCTTCCAGACAAAACGGACGATTCCGAAAGATAATTTACGGGGCATCCCGGTAACCGGAAGTCCAACGATAGGAAAACCTGCTGCGGGAACCCGCTCCATCTCCATCCGGCCCAGCGCCCCGACAAAGCGGATATCAGCCCCGGGTATTTTTTCCCGAAGAGCTTCAGCAACAGACAGAGCAGGGAAAATATGTCCTCCGGTGCCTCCTCCGCTTATAATGACTTTTAAACTGCTCATATCGTTTGAATACTTCATACTGTTGACTGCCCAGTCAGATCTCCTGATCCTCCTCCGGCAGGTTAACCATCACCGGCGGCAATGCTTCCGGTGTCTTTTCCCGACTGTTGTAACTGACCGACAGGATCACCCCGAAGGAAAAAGCCGTAAAAACCATGGAGGTTCCCCCCACGCTGATCCATGGCAAAGGTTGTCCTGTAACCGGGATAACCCCGGCCGAAACAGACATGTTGATAAAAGCCTGGAAGATCAGCGTTACAATCATTCCGGCCGCCAGGAAAGCCGGAAAGGTGCGCGTTGCGCGTTTTACGACAACCACTCCCCGGTAAAACATCACCAGGAACAGAAAAGCCACGGCAAACCCGCCAAACCAGCCGTATTCCTCAACAATAATAGCGTAGATGAAATCGTTGTAAGCCGCTTCCATATAATTGCTGACTTCGCTTCCCCCGGGCCCCTTGCCGGTCACCCCGCCTTCAAAAATGGCCAGCCGGGCATAATCGGACTGGGTGGTTCCAAGCTGCTGTTGTTCGTCCCCGAAAATAAAATCGTTAATACGTTCCTTGAAGGTATGCACCCGCCCGGCTCCTTCGGGCAGGTAATCGGCTGTATAATAAAGCAACAGCATAAGCAGGACAACGGATCCTACAGGAATGGCCAGAAATCTGAGCGGGACACGTCCGATAAACATCAGTACCAGCATGCTCCCGCCAATCAGCACGGAAGTGGAAACATTTCCGTAGAAAATGATACCGCAAACCAGGGTCGTGGCGCCTGTACACCAAAAAAAAGCCTTTTTCAGTTCCTGTTCCGACTGCTGATGTTTACCCAGCAGTTTGGCCACATACATAACCAGGGAAATTTTGGCCAGCTCTGCCGGCTGAAAACTGAACAAGCCAAGATCAAGCGAACGAGGAGTAGCCTTCGACGGATCAAGCCGGTACTGAACCACGGCAGCCACCAGGGCCAGCAAGGTAACCAGCAGCAGCAGGGGAGCCAGCCATGAGTACAAACGCAACGGGATGACGTTCACCATAAAGATCATCACCAAAAAGCCCAGGCAAATAAAGGAAAACTGCCGGATCAGATAATACATGGTATTTCCCCCGGCCTCCCGGTAGGCCAGCTTCCCGGTGGCGCTGTAAACAATCAGCATAGAAACCAGTGAAAGCAGCAACAACACCACCCACAAAATCCGGTCGCCCCGAAATACTCTATTAAACAGTTGATTCATATTTTCTTCTTTCGTGCCATTACAAAAACCGGATCAATTAAAGCTCCCGCACGGCCTGCTTAAACTGCCTGCCACGGTCTTCATAGTTATCAAAAAGATCAAAGCTGGCGCAGGCGGGAGAAAGCAGTACCACATCATGGTCCCTGGCCAGGTAATAAGCAGAACGTACCGCATCTTTCATATCGCATGTTTCCACAATATCGGAAACCACCTCTTTAAAAGACTCAACAATCTTGCGGTTATCCACTCCCAAACAAACAATGGCTTTAACCTTTTCCCGGACCAGTTCCGTCAGTTCGCTGTAATTATTGCCTTTATCTACCCCTCCTGCAATCCAGACAACCGGCTGGTTGATACACTCCAGCGCATACCAGGTGGAATTGATGTTCGTGGCCTTGGAGTCGTTGACAAATTCAATGCCGTGAACTTTCAGGAAATGCTCCAGCCGGTGCTCCACTCCCTTAAAATCGGACAGACTTTCCCGAATCGTCTCATTGCGGATGTTCAGCACGGACCCGGCCAGGCCTGCAGCCATCGAATTATAAAGGTTATGTTTTCCCTGCAACGACAAATCGAATATGGACATGGTAAAATAATTTTGTTTCCGGTTAATGATCAGCTTATCGCTGTATATTCCCGCCCCGTCCGGTGCAGCCTTTCCCAGAGAGAATGGCAGCATGACGGCAGGTATCTTTCGTATTTCAAGCTCCTTCCGGATTACCGGATCATCGGCCCCGTATATAAAAAAGTCGGCCGGTCCCTGGTTTTGGACGATCCGGAACTTAGCATCCGTATAGTTTTGCATCCGATAATCGTAACGGTCAAGATGATCGGGCGTGATGTTCAGCAGCACGGCCACATCGGCCCTGAAGCCATGCATGTCGTCGAGCTGAAAGCTGCTCAACTCAATCACATAATAATCCATCTCTTCTGCAGCCACCTGCCGGGCCATACTGCTCCCCACGTTTCCCGCAAGTCCGGCCTTCAGTCCTGCTTTTGTCAGCATATGATGAATGAGCATGGTGGTTGTGGTCTTGCCGTTGCTGCCGGTAATGCAGATGGTTTTGGCCCGGGTATGACGACCGGCAAACTCGATTTCCGAAATCACGGGAATACCGGCAGAACGGATCTGCTTCAGCAGGGGGCTGTTTCCAGGTACACCAGGACTTTTAATGATTTCTGCAGCTTGCAAAATCAAGTGCCCGGAATGCCTTCCTTCCTCAAAGGAGATGTCCTGTTTGATCAGTTCGTCCCGGTACTGCGTTTTCAGCTTTCCGCTGTCCGATACGAACACCTCCATCCCCTGTTTTTTGGCCAGGATGGCTGCTCCCACCCCGCTTTCTCCTGCTCCGAGTATGATTAGTTTTCCTGCCATGGCTTAACGCATCTTTAAAGTTGCCACCGTAAATACAGCCAGAATGATCCCGACAATCCAGAAGCGGGTCACTATCTTGGGTTCGGGAATACCCTTTTTCTGGTAATGATGATGAATCGGGCTCATTAGAAAAATCCGTCTTCCCTCCCCGTATTTCCGTTTGGTGTATTTGAACCAGCCCACCTGTAAAACCACTGAAAGATTTTCTACCAGAAAGATGCCGCACAACAGGGGAATCAGAATCTCCTTCTTGATGATCACGGCAAATACGGCCAGGATACCGCCCAAAGCCAGGCTCCCGGTATCGCCCATAAACACCTGGGCCGGATAAGAATTAAACCACAGAAAACCCACAGTTGCCCCAATGAAAGCTGAAATAAACACACTTAACTCGCCAATATGCGGAATATACATAATGTTCAGGTACTCCGAGTAAATAATGTTTCCGCTCACGTAAGCCAAAACCCCCAGAGTGGCTCCGCTGATGGCCGAAGTCCCCGCCGCAAGACCGTCTATCCCGTCAGTCAGATTAGCCGCATTGGACACAGCCACAATGATCAGGATTATAGCTAAAGCATAAACCAGCCAGCGAAACATCCCTGTTTTGTCGGGCACAAAAGCCACCAGCCAGGCATAATCGAACTCATGATTTTTAATAAAAGGCAGGGTGGTTTTAGTCGATTTCTGCTCGCGGGTAACAAAACCAACCTCCTGCTTACCCGTCTGTGGATCGGTAATAATCTCCCTGCGAAATTCACCGTCTGCCTGGCGCACTTTTTCCCGAACCACAACATCGTCCGACAGATAAAGGGTAGACACCACAATCAGTCCCAGACTCACCTGCCCGAGTATTTTAAACCGGCCGGCCAATCCCTGTTTGTTCCGGAGAAAAACCTTGATATAATCGTCAACGAAGCCGATTGCACCCAGCCAGACAGTGGTGATCAGCATCAGGATGATATAAATGTTGCTCAGCCTGGCAAACAGCAGGGTAGGAATCACGATGGAAGTCAGCATGATGATCCCGCCCATGGTTGGGGTTCCT
>JBFWIL010000093.1:0-9215 GCA_050256015.1 Mangrovibacterium sp.
TATCGGAGCTGCAGCTCTGGCCGGAGCGGGAATCCTGGGAGCAGGGACTGTCCTGTCTTCCTGCAAGGGGAAAAAGAAAAATCGGGTCTCGGGTCTGCCTCCCATTCTTCCGGCTGCTCCGGCCGGGAGAACGTTGAAAGCCGGAATTGTGGGGGTGGGAAACAGGGGAACCGGGGCAGCCATCAATTTTATCAGTGCGGGGCCTGATCTGCATATCGCGGCTATTGCAGACATTTTCCGGGACAAGATTGATGCATTCCGTCAGCGGTTTGAACGGTATAAACGTCCGGTGCCTGAGGAAAATTGTTTTGTTGGTTTTGATGCGTTTAAAAAGCTGATGGCCCTGGAAGAACTCGATGTGGTTATCCTGGCTACACCGCCCAAGTTCAGACCGGAACATTTTAAGGAGGCAGTGCGGCAAAAGAAACATGTCTTTCTGGAGAAGCCCATGGCTGTTGATCCGGTTGGTGCCCGTTCGGTTATCGCCACGGCTAAGAAGGCAGAGGCTGTCGGGCTGAATGTGGTCACCGGTACGCAGCGCCGTCATCAGGAAGATTATATTGAAACCTTCAAAAGGGTGGCCGAAGGGGCTATCGGCAGGATTACCTCGGCCAGGGCCTTCTGGAACCAGAACCATGTATGGTTCCGTACACGGGAGGAAGGTTGGGACGATATGACCTATATGATGCGCAACTGGAACAGCTTTTGCTGGGTTGGAGGCGATCATATTCTTGATACCTTGATTCACAATATTGATGTGGTTAACTGGTTTATCGGGAGACATCCGGAAAGTGCCATCGGATACGGGGGACGGGCTCGCCGGCTTACCGGTGACCAGTATGACTTTTTCAGTATTGATTACGATTATGGAAAAGGGATTAGCTCGCACAGCATGAGCCGTCAGATTGACAACTGTGCAAACGGAACCGGAGAGCTGGTTATGGGGAGCAAAGGGTATACCAACTGCCAGAATACCATCTGGAACCCGAACGGCTCGGTGAAATGGGCATTCGAATATCCGAAGGGAGAAAACGGAGAACCGATGAGCCAGGTAAAAATTCCTCCTTATGTTCAGGAACATATGCATCTGGTTCATGCCATCCGGACCGGGGAGTATGTCAATCAGGCTGAGGAAACTGCCGTGTCTACCCTTACGGCGATCATGGGACGGACGGCGGCCTATACGGGGAAACTCGTCCGCTGGGAAGAGATTTTTAAATCGGATATGGAGCTTGGTCCCAAAGAAATTAAATTTGGTCCGGTGGAAATGGAATTTCCCGTGCCGTTGCCGGGAACGCAGCATCAGGCCTGATAAGGGATTCCGTAACGGAGATTTATGCTTAGACCTGCCGCCGTATTCGTCTGTACGATGGTGAACGGACCGTTTAACCTGAAACAATTGATTCATGGAAATTTCATTGGTGATTCCGGTATACAATGAAGAAGATCTGGTTGAAGAGCTGATCAGCCGGACCAGGGAAGGTCTTGAGCGTTTTTGCCGTCAGTTTGAGATTATTCTTGTGGATGACGGAAGCAACGACGGAACGCTGAACAGGCTGGTGAAAATTCAGCATGGCTGTACCTGGCTTAAAGTAATTGCCCTTTCCCGGAATTTTGGTCATCCGGCGGCTTTCACGGCCGGCTTATCCCGGGCCAGGGGTAACTATGTGGCCATGATGGACGGGGATTTGCAGGATCCTCCGGAATTGCTGGAATCCATGTACCGTGATCTGAAGGCCGATCGCTTCGATGTGGTGAGCGGTAAACGTATTGCGCGTATGGGCAATAAGACCAGAAACTGTTTTACCGCCCTGTTTCATGCTTTGTTTAAAAAGGTGGCCGGACTGGATGAGCTGGAAAACGCCGGAAACTTTTGCATGATGAACCGGCAGGCGCTTAAAGCTTTGCTGGCCATGAACGAGCGGGTGCGCTACCTCCCGGGACTGCGGAATTTTATAGGATTCAGGCAGGGCTATGTGGAGTATGTCCGGAATGACAGGCTGACAGGCACACCTAAAATGAGTACGGGCAGGTTGCTGATCCTGGCGGCCGATGCCGTATTTTCCTTTTCCAGGTTGCCCATCCGTATTTGCCTGGTGATTGGTCTGCTCGGAACGCTTGTGTTCCTGTTGGCTGGGGTATACGGACTAACAGCCAAATTGCTGGGCTTTGCCATCCCGGGCTGGTCGTCCATCGTACTGAGCATCTATTTTCTGGGGTCGGTACAGCTCATCTTCCTTGGAGTGGTGGGGGAATATGTTTACCGGATATACAAGGAATCGCAGCGCCGTCCGCTTTTTTTCATTAAGAAAATTTACGGAGAAGAAGCGGACACATGAAGGAAAGAAAGCTGAAAATCCTGTTTTTTTTTCTTTCCGGACTGTTGCTCGCCGGATTGCTGCTGATAAGCCGAAAGGCGGGAATTTCCGGTGATGAATATGTACATCACCGGCATGCGGAGAAAGTGTATGACTGGTTTGCCAGCCAGGGACAGGACCGGTCGGCTTTGCATACGCCCTACACCCATCTGCAGCATTACGGTCAGTTACCCGATAACCTGGCTTTTATACTGATCCGCGGATTGGGTATCCGTGATGTTTTTGGATTCCGCCATTTGCTGAGCAGTTTTCTGGGCTGGCTGACGATTATGGCTGCTGCTTTGTTTGTCCACCATCTACGCGGATACGGAGCCGCTCTCATTTGTCTGCTTTTGTTTGCCCTTTCACCCAGATTCCTGGGACATTTGCAAAACAACCTTAAGGATATTCCCTTTGCCCTGGGTTATGTGGCGAGTTTATTTGCCCTGATCCGCTTCAGGGAATCGGGATTCAGTTCCCGTGCAGTCATACTGCTGCCCGTTATTCTGAGTATTGCCTTTTGTTTTAGCATCCGGCCTGGAGGTATTTTGCCGGCGTTTTACCTGATTCTGTCGGGCTTCCTGTTCCTTCTTCAGGAATACGGGAGCAACCGGGCCTTTTCCTTGAAGCAGATCAGACAGAAGGTATTGCTTATTCTCTTTATCTGCTTGGCTGCTTACCTGGGCGGATTGCTGATCTGGCCTTATGCCCTGCAGAATCCGCTGACACACCCATGGGAGTCATACCGGCTGATGACCCGTTTCCCGACAATCGTCAGGCAAATCTTTGAGGGACGGTTCATCTGGTCGGATCAGCTTCCCTGGTATTATCTGCCCAAATATATGCTGATTACCATTCCGCTGGGGGTATTTGGCGGATTGTTCCTTTTTCTGGCGGGTTTCAGGCAGATTGCCGTTTCTCCCCACAGGGAAGCTTATTGGCTGCTGGTTGTTTCTTTGCTTTTTCCGGTGCTGTTTGTCATGCTGATTGATTCGAACCTGTATGGTGGTTGGAGGCATTTTTTGTTTGTTTATCCTTCGCTGGTCATTCTTTCTGCTACCGGTATTTCCGGTTTCTTTTCCCGTTACAGGAAAAATTTGTACCGGCTTTCGGGCATCCTGGGGATTGTCTTGTTGTCGGTGCATCCGCTGCGTTTTATGGTTTCCGCCCATCCGTATTATTATTTGTATTTTAATCAGCTGGTAGGCGGAATTGGCGGGGCTTACGGGAATTACGAGACTGATTATTATTATGTAACGCTGCGCTCGGGAACCGAATGGTTGCAGGACTGGCTGAAGAAAAACGAAGAGAACCGGCTTCTTACAATCGGGAGCAACTTTCCGCTAAACGGTTATTTTTGCCATAACGATTCGCTCAGGTTTCGTCAGTTTACTTACCGGCAACGCGCTGAGACGGAATGGGATTACGCCGTTATCGGCAACAGCTATATCCAGCCGGATCAGTTGAAGAACGGGCATTTCCCCCCGGAAGGCACCCTGCATACGGTGGAGGTGGAAGGGGTGCCTGTTTGTGCGGTGGTCAAACGGTTAACCGGTTTGCCGCTGAAAGGACTTGAAGCCCTGAGACGGGGCGATTACAAAAAGGCGGAAGACTGTTACCGGAAGGCCCTGAAATTCTGCCAGACGGATGAACATCTGTGGTATCGGCTGGGACAGAGCCTGTTTTTGAACGGGAGTAACCTGGAAGCCGGAAATGCCGTAAACCGGGCTTTGGAGCTCAATGCAGGTTATGAACCGGCCCTGGCTCTTTCCTCCCGCTTGAACCGTAAACAGGGGAAGACAGAGGCTGCTGTCCGGGATCTTGAGAAGATTATTGTTTTGAACAGCAAATATTTAAAGGCATATGTTGATCTGGCCGGAATTTTGATGGATGCCGGCCGGATCAGTGAGGCCCGGGAAAAGCTGAGGATGTGCCTGCGGATTCATGCCAGCTACCGGCCTGCACTGATCATGCTGGGCGATTCGTTCCGGAAAACGGATCCCGGCGTGGCAAAGAAATATTATGAGAAGGCCCAATCAATTACCATGTATAATTAAATTGCGATAACTATGAAAAAGTTTTTATTGTTTTTTGCTTTACTGGGATTTCTTGCTTTTGGAAATTCCGGTTATGCTGCAGCACAGCAGGATGACCTGCTGAACCTCGATGAGGATACCGTATCCATTGACGATATGGATCCTGTGTTTTATGAAGCGGAACAGGAGTCGGGCAGCAATGCCGGAACCATTGCACTGGTCGTGGCCGGTGTTATTATTGTTGGCGGCGGATTGTATTATTTTAACCGGAAGAAGAAGCAGTAAGCCGGTTGGTGCGGTCAAAAAAATGGGAGGGCTGTTTCGATATGAGAAACAGCCCTCCCTGCATTATGATCCTTGAAAGCCGGCCTGTGCTGTTGAACGTATGGCCGGCTTCCCATGCCCTTGTTCTTGTCAGATAAAAAACTTAATAATAAACAGGATGGCAAGGATATACATGATTGGAGAGATATCCTTAAATTTTCCGGCCAGGATCTTTAATAATACAAACGAAAGCATGCCGAAAACAATTCCTTCGGCAATGCTGTAAGCCAGGGGCATCATGATGATGGTCAGGAATACGGGAATCAGTTCGGTGTAATCATCAAATTTAATTTCCCGGATGGGGGTCATCATCATTGCTCCCACTACAACCAGGGCCGGAGCCGTTGCCGCTCCCGGTATCATCAGGAAGACGGGGGAAAGGAACAGGGCCAGTAAGAAGAGCAAGGCAACGATCAGAGAGGTGAGTCCGGTTCTTCCTCCTTCGGTTACGCCCGAGGCACTTTCCACATAGGTGGTCACCGTTGAGGTTCCCAGGATGGCCCCTGCTGTTGTTCCGATTGCGTCGGCAAACAGGGCCTGCTTAACACGGGGGACCCGGCCTTTTTCATCCAGCATGTTGGCCTTGGAGGAAACCCCGATGAGTGTGCCTACGGTGTCAAACATATCCACAAAAAGGAAGGTGAAGACCACGATCAGCATATCGAAGGTAAAGATCTCGGTCCATTCGAATTGAAGGAAGATCGGGGCTACAGAAGGCGGAGTCAGATCGAAAGAGCTGGGCAGTTGCGTTACGCCAAAAGGGATACCGATCAGAGTGGCCAGCAAAATGCCGATCAGCAGGGCACCTTTGACGCGGAAGGCTAGTAAGGTACCGATAATGACCAGGGCTATCAGGGCGATAACCGCTGCCGGGTTATGAACGATATCGCCTAAAGCAAGAGCGGTGGCTTCATTTGCTTCAATCACTCCCGCGCTTTTTAATCCGATGAAGGCAATAAATAAACCGATTCCCACGGAAATTGCATGTTTAATGTTCATGGGAATTGCATTGACAATCATCTCCCGGATGTTGAAGGCGGTCAGCAAGATAAAGATCAGTCCTTCCAGAAAAACGGCGGTGAGTGCAAACTGCCAGGAATGACCCATTCCCAGGCAAACGGAGAAAGCAAAGAAAGCATTGAGTCCCATACCCGGTGCCAGGGCAAAGGGCAGGCGGGCCAGCAAGGCCATGACCAGGGTGGCAATTACGGAAGCAATGGCGGTCGCGGTGAAGACAGCGCCTTTATCCATACCGGTGGCCGACAGGATATCGGGATTCACGGCCAGAATATAGGCCATGGTCATGAAGGTGGTTACACCTGCCAGAATCTCGGTCCTGACTGTGGTATGGTTTTCTTTAAGTTTAAAGAAATTATTCATCTGTTTTTTCAGTTTAACCAATTATAATTCTCGTACTAATCTTATTTTCCTTTAGCGATAATTTTTACCATGCTCGTTTCATCTTTGATCGGGTTTAGCTTAGAGATTCCATTTGATGGCCAGCGTAGGATTGACATGAAAACCGTCTTCCGTGTTGCCGGTGAAGTTTGAGGCTATTTCGATTTCAGTACCCACGGAAAAATGTTCACATATGTTGTACCATAGCTGGGGTTCGGTAAGAAATACAAAATCGGTTTCTTTTGTTCCGAATACATTGTCTTCTCTCCAAAAATCGGCAAAGCCGCTGAAGGAAAGCTTGCGTTCAAAGAAGTGCATTTCCCAGACGGCTGTAATCTGGAAGGAGGCGTCATTCTTATCCTGAATATGTTTGAAGTTGGCCTGCATGGTCAGCAGTCGGGAGAAGTCTGCATTGTTCCATGTGTACTGCAGACCGGCCAGATAGGCATTGTTAATGGTGTAGTGACCGCTGTATTCGCCGTCCTGCCACTGTCCAAAACCTCCGTTGTATTCCACACGGGGTTGAAGGGGCGTGTCTCCAATTTTTAGGCTTCGGGAAATTTCCCAGTAAGCCAAGGAAACGCCTTCTACATCGCCTACGCCGTAGTCCATGTCAATAAAGAAGAATGTGCTTCCCAGTTAGTCCGGGCGGAACATTTCCACGGTCGTGGTAAGGTATTCACGATCATCACCCATGTCGTAATGCGCCTGGATGTTTTGGGAAAAAGCGCCGAAAGCCAGAAAGGAGGCAAACAGAAAAAGTAAAATTTTCTTCATCGTTTTTTGTTTAAAGGGTTGGAATGATTTAAAATTCAAAAATAATAAAAAACCGTAACGCAGACTGCCGGTAGCTTGGATTGCTGCCGATTCAAAAGAAACAGTTACCTTTGCTGCAGGAAGAAGAATTGGAATAACCTCATTATTTGATTTATTTTCATGAGTTTGGCGGTTTGCAGCGATTTTTACCGTCTGTTCAGACAGCCGTTTGTTCAGCACGTGGACCTGACGGTCTTTTCGGACTATGAAGGGGTTAGCTATACTTACGGTGAAGCTGCGGTAAGAATTCACAGGATCCAGCAGTTTTTCCGGCAGAGTGGCATTGAGCCCGGTGACCGGGTGGCCCTGCTTGGGCGGAATTCCGCCAACTGGGCAGTGGTATTTCTGGCGGTCATCACCTATGGAACCGTGGCTGTTCCCGTGCTGCCCGATTTCAATCATGCAGATATGCATCATATTCTCAATCATTCGGGTTCCCGCCTGCTGTTTGTCTCCGACAATTTCATGGAAAAAATGGACCGGGAACGTCTGCCTGCCCTGGAAGGTGCAATCAGTTTGCGTAACCTCGCTCCGTTATTTCTGAACAGGGAAGAAGCCCGAAACGCATGGGAAAGCAATGCCCGGTCGGTTGCAGGCGGTCCGGAAGCGTTACCGCTGATGAAGGATCCGGAGCCTGAACAGATGTGTGTAATATCCTATACTTCCGGGACATCAGGTTTTACCAAAGGAGTGATGCTCTCTGTGAAAAATCTTGTTTCCAACATTATTTATGCCAGGGATCATATGCCGTTGAAAGCCGGTGACCAGATCGTGTCTTTTCTTCCTATGGCCCATGTTTTCGGTTTGCTTTTTGAATTTCTTTTCCCGGTCAGCCTGGGGTGTCACATCACCTTCCTGACCAAAGCCCCTACGCCCACGGTCATTGTGAAAATTTTTCAGGAGATCAGACCTCATCTTATTCTTTCTGTGCCGCTGGTTATTGAGAAGATCTATAAAAAACAGATCCAGCCCCGGCTGGAAAAACCGGTGATGAAAATGCTGCTGGCCATTCCTGTACTCTCGGGTATGATTCATCGAAAAGTCCGGAAAAAACTGACTGAAACTTTCGGGGGGAGGTTTTATGAGATCGTCATTGGCGGTGCTGCACTGAACAGTGAGGTGGAATCCTTTTTCCGGAAGATCAGTTTTCCTTTTACCATCGGTTACGGGATGACTGAATGTGCTCCCCTGGTTTCCTATGATGCCTGGAAAAGTACACGGCCTTTCTCTGCCGGAAAGCTGGTAGACCGGATGCAGGTTCGCATCGATTCTGCCGATCCGTATCGTCAGGTCGGGGAGATCCTGGTTAAAGGGGACAATGTGATGCTGGGATATTACAGGAACGGGGAGGCCACGCGGCAGGCTATTGATGAAGAAGGCTGGCTGCATACCGGAGATTTGGGGTTGACGGATAAAGATCAGTATATTTATATCAAAGGACGGTCGAAAAACGTGTTGTTGGGACCTTCCGGTCAGAATATCTATCCGGAGGAAATTGAACTGAAATTATCGAACCTGTCCCATGTGGCCGAATGTGTTGTTGTGGAAAGGGAAGGCCGCCTGGTTGCTTTGGTTTATCCGGATAGCGACCGGATGGAGGAACAGCGTGTTGAGCCAGATGCTATCGCTGCTATTATGGAAACGAACAGGCAGGCGGTAAACCGCGATCTTCCCAGGTACAGCCAAGTCAGCCGGATAGAGCTGGTTGAGGAGGAATTTGAGAAAACCCCCAAGCGGAATATTAAACGTTACAAGTATGTTTAGCAAGCATCCGTCTTGTTTCTTGCAGGGAATAATTATAATATTGCATTATGGAAACCATTCCGCATACCGATTGCATTAACCTGGGATTTCTGCAGAAACCATACGGTGTCAGGGGGGAGGTCGTTTTGAAAATCCGGCCCGGTTTTGCAGCCAGCCTGGAGAAGGAACCGGTGTTGTTTGTTGAGCTGGAAGGTTTGTTGGTTCCTTTTTTTATCGCTCGTGAAGGGATTCGTTTTCGGACAGAAGAGGATGTTCTGGTGAAATTCGACTGGGTTGATCAGGAAGAGCAGGCCCGAAAGATCTGCGGGAAGGCTGTTTTCCTGAAAAAAGAAGACTGGATCAGGGAGGAAGGAACTTTTTTTGTCCATCATCTGACAGGATTTAGCCTGATCGATTCCAGGATGGGACCGGTGGGACCGGTGAAACGGATTGATGATTACGGAGGGAACCTGGTGCTGCAGGTGAATTACAGGGGAAAAGAAGTGCTTCTCCCGCTCAGTGAGGATTTGTTGGTTTCCCT
>JBFWIL010000094.1:0-9160 GCA_050256015.1 Mangrovibacterium sp.
CTTCTCTGAGACTTTATGTGGATAATGTTTATTGTTTCACGGATTACCTGGGCTACGATCCGGAAAACAGTGTGTTCACGGACGCCCTGAACAGCGGAAACGATTATGGGGCCCATCCGCTACCCCGTACTTTTACATTTGGCATTAAATTAGGACTTTAAAACATAACCGAAAATGAAAACGAGACACTATATCACCTTACTTGCATTGATCAATCTGATCGTCACATCATGTTCGGATAATTTTCTGGAATTGTCGCCCATCTCGAACATGAACGAGGAAGATTATTATCAAACAGAAAGTGATTTTGAGACGGCAGTTACTGCAGCATATGCAACCCTTTATACAGAATATGATGCCGAAAGCGGGGTGAGTTACTGTGGTGAACAAATGTCGGATGAAGCCACGTTATATTATGTGGCGGGGAACACGACCGATAAGTGGGCATTTAAAAATTATGAACTTTTAGCTACGAACAGTATCGTCGAACAGATCTGGGAAGACGGTTTCACTGATCTTAACTCTGTCAATACAGTTATCAAAAAATTGCAGGAGTCTACCCTTGAAAATACCGGCCTGATAACGGAATATAAAGCGGAAATGCGTTTTCTGCGTGCTTTGTATAACTTCAATTTGGTCAGGATGTTCGGGGATATTCCCTTGTTAAAGGAACCTGTGGGTGTATCAGAAAGTTATGACGTACTGCGGTCTCCGGAAAGTGACGTGTATAACTTCATTATATCGGATCTGAAATTCGCCTCACAAAACTTACCGCTTCAGTCGGAAGTATCCCGGACAGGACAGGCAACAAAGGGAGCGGCACAAGGCATCCTGGGGAAAGTCTATTTAACCGTTGGAAAACAGGATTCCGCCAAAATTGTATTGCATGAAGTAATACAATCTGAAGAATACGAGCTTTTGTCTGATTATGCCTATTTATGGGATTTGGAACATGAGAACAGCAGGGAAGCTTTATTTGAAATTCAGTATGTCGCCGGGTCAACAACCCCCTCAAGTGCATACTGGGAGGAATTTACCCCTTTCGAGAATTTTGTTCTGACCGGTCAGGGTCTGGGGATGAACCAGGTAACGGATTATTTATGGGATGATTATGAAGAAGGTGATCCAAGACGTGATTTATCTATTTTTGAAGGCTATTATGACGGAAGCGGTAACTGGATTGCTGTTAAATTCCCGGCAAAGTGGTATGACGATACCTTCATTAAAACAGGAGATAAGTGGTATGAAAACAATTTTATTGTCCTGCGCTATGCCGATGTCCTTTTGATGTATGCCGAAGCTGCGGAAGATCCGGACTATCTGAATATGGTACGCCGCCGTGCCGGAATGCCGGAATACGGCAGCACGGATTACCCGTCAGATTTATACCCAACGCTGGATCTGGCCGTTGAGCATGAAAGGGAAGTGGAACTGGCTCTTGAATTTCACCGTTGGTTTGATCTGAAAAGAACAGGAAGGGCAACCACCGTGTTGACAGAAAGAAAGGGAAAAACAATAACAGAAAAAATGCTGGTACTGCCTATTCCTCAGTCAGAAAGAGATATCAATCCGGAACTCACCCAGAATACCGGATACTAAATCTCTGTATATTAAAAATCCGCAAAAGGTTTTCCCTTTTACGGATTTTTAATTTTTATTTTCAATTTAATTCTAAAAAGAAAACAAACATGATTACAGCAGTAACAATGCATGCAACATGGTGGCCATACCCGGATCCTCCAACATTACCGCAGGAATACGCTTATGAAAAAAAATTTCTACATTTACATGCCAAATCAAATCCGAGACTATGAAAAAACGCATCTTCACTCTTCTTCCTCTTTTTATTCAGTTCTTTTTTTGTTTTTCGCAAAACAGGCCAGAATCTCCTTCTCACCCTTGGGGGGATCAGGGTAACGGCACGTATATTAATCCGGTGCTGAACGCCGACTATTCGGATCCGGATGCAATCCGCGTGGGTGAAGACTATTATCTGGTCTGTTCTGAATTCCATTTTATGGGCATACCGGTGCTTCATTCCAAAGACCTGGTGAACTGGACCATCATCGGACGTATTTACGATGAATTCAGATTTGCTCCCGAATTCGACACGAACGAACGCTATGCCGGGGGCAGCTGGGCTCCGGCCATACGTTATCATGAAGGAAAGTTTTATGTGTATTTCTGTACACCAAAAGAAGGGCTGTTCATGAGTTCGGCTGAAGATCCGGCCGGTCCATGGGAACCGCTCTCCCAGGTAGTCAAAATTGAGGGCTGGGAGGATCCCTGCCCCTTCTGGGACGAAGACGGGAAAGCCTACCTGGGGCACAGCCGGGTGGGAGCCGGACCGATTTACATTCACAAAATGAGTCCCGACGGAAAGCAACTGCTTGATAACGGACTGATTGTCTACACCGGACCGGTAGCCGAAGGTACCAAAATACACAAAATGGGCGGATGGTATTACCTGAGCATACCCGAGGGTGGCGTTTCCCGGGGCTGGCAGACCATTCTGCGCTCCAGAAACATATACGGTCCCTATGAAAAGAAAGTGGTACTGGAGACCGGCTCTACCGGCGTCAACGGTCCCCATCAGGGCGCCTGGATCGACACCCCAGCCGGCGAATGGTGGTTTGTACATTTTCAGAGCGTGGACCGTATCGGAAGGGTTTGCCACCTGCAGCCCATGCACTGGAAAGACGGCTGGCCCGTAATGGGAATCGACATCGACCGCAACGGCATCGGAGAACCGGTCTACGTATGGAAAAAACCGGATGTAGGACAGGCTTATCCGGTTACTGCTCCCCAGTCGTCCGACGAGTTTGATACTCCCGAACTGGGTCTCCAGTGGGCCTGGAATCACAATCCGGTACACGAAGCGTGGTCGCTCGCCGAAAAGTCCGGTTTCCTCCGGCTAAATGCCCTGCCTGCACCTTCCTTCCCAAAAGCAAAGAACACCCTGACGCAAAAGGTTATGGGAAACAGCGGAGAAGCCACCACCCTGCTGCTTACCGGACAACTGAAAGACGGACAAAAAGCCGGTCTGTGTCTGATGGGGAAGCAATACAATCAGGCCGGCATTGTCGTGAAGGGAAAACAGGTATTCGTTTATGCCGACATTAACGGAACCCTTGCAGAACAGCCTTTTAAAAATTCGAAAATCTATCTGAAAGTTATCATCGCTCCCGAATACGGGAAGAATCAATTCTTATTCAGCACGGACAACAAAAAATTCAAAGCCATAGGAGAGCCCTTCGCAGCCAGCTTTGGAAACTGGAAAGGTCCGAAGCTGGGATTGTTCAGCTATTCGGAAAGCGGTCAGGGAGGCAGTGCCCTGTTCGACTGGTTTCGTTACAATTACGACGGACCAAAGTACCGGTAATCTCCCTGCCGGCAGAAAATCATAGTTTTCGTTATTTCGGACCGTTCTGCAGACTGCTTTTTTTATCTTTGGGGTTCACGAAATAACAAAAGTATGACAGTTCTCTTCTGGATTATCGTTTCCATACTGACGGTCGACTTTTTGTCGGAACGTTACCTGGACTATCTGAATACCACCCGCTGGAGCAACCGGCTTCCCGAAGAAGTCAGGGGCATTTACGATGAAGACAAATACCGCCGGCAGCAGGATTATGCAAAAGCCAACCACCGATTCAGCATGTTAACCAGTGCCTTCAGCTTTATTCTGATCCTGCTGATGCTCTTTTTCCAGGGCTTTGCCCTGATTCATCACTGGGCTGTTTCGATAACCGACAGTCCGGCAGGATCGGCTCTGCTTTTTTTCGGCATCCTGATGCTGGCTTCCGATCTGCTGCATACCCCTTTTGAACTGTACGATACCTTTGTCATTGAAGAAAAATTCGGTTTTAACCGGACCAGCCTGAAAACCTTTGTGCTGGATAAACTGAAAAGCTGGTTGTTGGGAGCGTTTATCGGGGGAGGACTGCTGACACTGATCATCCGGATCTGGTCCGCAACCGGAAAAGATTTCTGGCTCTATGCCTGGCTGGTGGTCAGTGTATTTTCCCTGTTTATGCTGCTGTTTTATTCCAGCCTGATCGTGCCGCTTTTCAACAAACAACGGCCGCTGGAAGAAGGCATGCTGAAAGAGGCCATCCGCAATTTTGCCACCAAAGCCGGCTTCCGGCTGGAGAACATATATGTAATTGACGGCTCCAAACGATCCACCAAGGCCAATGCCTATTTTTCCGGTATGGGCACCAAAAAGCGAATCGTGCTGTACGACACACTGATCCGCGACATGGACATTTCCGAACTGATTGCCGTGCTGGCTCATGAAATCGGTCATTACAGAAAAAAACACGTTTATCAGAGTCTCTTCCTGGGCATCGTACAAACCGGACTGATGTTATACCTCTTTTCCCTCTTTACGGAAAGTCCGGATCTTTCTGCTGCCCTGGGAGTCAGTCAGCCGGCTTTCCACCTGGCCCTGACGGCCTTTGGAATTCTGTATTCCCCGCTCTCTGCACTGATCGGTCTGGGGATGAACTACCTCTCCCGTCAAAATGAATACGAAGCCGACGCCTATGCGGCCAGCCATGCCAATGGTCAGGCCCTGGCCGGGGCCCTGAAAAAGCTGTCCGTGAAAAACCTAAGTAACCTGAGACCTCACCCGGCTTATGTCTTTGTCCATTATTCCCACCCCACCCTGCTGCAACGGCTGAAAGCCCTGAAAGCCTTTTCGCCCTGACCGGCCCCCGGCATTTCAGACTGAATACAGGCAATATTTTTCTCATACTCCATACAATACGAAAAACATGAAAGCAGAAATCATTACCATAGGCGACGAGATACTGATCGGACAGATTGTAGACACGAACTCGGCTTGGATCAGCGAACAACTGAACCTGTACGGCATTGAAATTAGCCGGATCACTTCCGTGCACGACAATCAGGAGCAGATCCTGCACGCCCTGGCCGATGCGGAACAGCGGGCCACACTCATCCTGATTACCGGAGGACTCGGACCAACCAAGGACGACATCACCAAAAAAGCGCTGTGTGCCTATTTCGGCAGCAAGCTGGTTCTGAACGAACAGGTTCTGCGGCAGGTCTCCGAAAAACTCGGCCGGCGGAACATCCCGATAAACCGGCTTAACCGGGATCAGGCACTGGTCCCCGACAACTGCATCGTACTGTTCAATACTGCGGGCACTGCTCCGGGCATGTGGTTTGAAAGGAACGACACCATCTGCGTTTCCATGCCCGGGGTTCCCTTTGAAATGGAATACCTTATGCAAAACGAAGTCCTGCCCCGGCTCAAAGAAAAAGCCACCGGCGGAACCATTCATCATCAGACCGTACTCCTCCAGGGGATTGCCGAATCCATGCTGGCCGAACTGATCGAAGGCTGGGAGCTGGCCCTTCCCTCCTGGATCAAACTTGCTTATCTGCCCAGTCCCTTTATGATTCGCCTGCGGCTCAGCGCCTACGGATCCGATCCGGAGCTGCTGAAGCAGGAAGTTGAACGGCAGATCGGGGAACTCCGGAAGCTGATCCCAGAATACATCTTTGGATACAACAGCGACACCCTGGCCGGGGTCACCGGCCGTCTGCTGCAGAAAACGGGGGCAAGCCTGGGCCTGGCAGAAAGTTGCACAGGAGGATACCTCACCCACCTGTTTACCGCCAATCCGGGCAGTTCGGCCTATCTGAAAGGAGGAATTACGGCTTATGCCAATGCCGTCAAGACAGCTGTGCTGGGCGTCCGTCCGGAAAGCCTGAACACCCACGGAGCCGTAAGCCGCGAGGTGGCCCTGGAGATGGTCCGGGGAGCCCGGCAGACTCTGCATACCGACTATGCCGTGGCCACCACGGGCATTGCCGGACCAGACGGCGGAAGCCCTGAAAAACCCGTAGGCACCGTATGGATTGCCGTAGCGGGGAAAACACAAATTACGGCAGAATGTTTTACCTTTACAGGTAACCGGGAACGCAACATTATCCGTTCCGCACAAACAGCCATCAACCTGCTTAGAAAGCTTATCCTGAGCGAAAACAGGGCAGGCTGAAAAATTCCGGACATCCGGATTGCGCTCCAGATAAAGGAGTTCATAAGAACAAATGTTACGCAACAGAAAAACAGCATGTTATGAAAAAAATTGGAATCATCTTTCTGTTTATTATACTCGTGCTGCTTTCGGCAGCCCTGATCTTTCCCCTGATTCTGAAAGGCCCTTTAGTAAAAAAAGTAAAGGAAACCATTAACGAACAGATTGATGCCCGGGTGGAGTTCACGAATTTGCAGCTCAGCCTGTTTAGAAATTTTCCCCGTATCCGGGCCGGAATGGAAGGACTCACCGTTACCGGCAAGGACCGGTTCCGGCAAGACACCCTGCTGTATCTTGGATCGGTAACCACCAGGCTTTCGCTGGGCGAACTGATCCGGGGAGACATTCAAATCAACAGCCTGACGGTCCGTGATGCCCGGATCAGGTTGTTGTGCACACATGACGGACAAAATAACTGGGATATCTTTCCGGGCGGTGATTCAAAGAAAAATGACACAGAGACGGAAGGCGGCAGCACGGAAGCTACACTACCCGTCGACCTGAAAAACCTGGACGTAGAGAACCTGAATCTGGAATACAGCGACGAAGCCACAGCCACCCGGATCCGTTTGCTTCACACTAGCCTGCAGGCCGCCGGGAAGCTGGAGGGAACCGTCTCCAGACTAAAGCTGGAGGGAACCGTCGGGGAGCTGCTCTTCAGCTATGATTCAGTACAGTACCTGGGCAACACGATGCTTAAGATAAAAAGCGAGCTGGAAGCAGATTATGACAAGATGGCTTTTGTACTCGGCGAGTCGACCCTGTTCCTGAACAACCTTCCGCTGGATCTGAGCGGCACCTTCAGCCTCCCGTCCGACAGTCTGTTCATCAACCTCCAGTTCAGACAGCCCGGCAGTAATTTTGCCGCCCTGCTGGACATGGTTCCCCAACGCTTACTCCCATACCTGAAGAAAGTGAAAACCACAGGAAAAGCCGGCTTTGAAGGGGAGATAAAAGGTCTTTTGTATAATGATCAGTCTCCGGAACTGAACATTCGCTTGTTTGTCCGTGATGCCACCTTCGGCTACGAAGACTCACAGGAAATGATTGAACAGATCAAACTGGAAGGACAGGTTTACAAACCCCAGGGAAAACTAGACCTGCTTGAACTTAACATTACCGAGGCAGGCGCCCGGATCCGGGAGAATCCGGTCAGTCTCAGTATGAAACTGACCCATCCCGTGAGCGATCCTGAATTTGCTGTCTCGTTCAAAGGGAAACTCGATTTTTCCAGTCTGACCCAGGTCATCGTTACGGACAGCCTGCAACTTAGCGGTCTGATGGAAGGCAAGCTGGAGGCCAGGGGAACAATGTCGGCTATGGAACAGGAAGAATACGAACAGGTGAAAGTATCGGGTAAATTCATCTTTAAGGGTTTTTCGGTAAAAACCCCGGGACTGACCCGTCCGGTGGAAGTCAGCTCGGGCCAGCTTCATCTGGACAATACGGAAATCCGGCTTTCCGCTTTCAAAGGCAAAACCGGACAGAGTGATTTTCTGCTGAACGGAAGGCTTTCGGATTATCTGCCCTACCTGCTGCTCAACAAAACCCTGAAGGGCAATCTCGATCTGAAATCAAACTACCTTAACTTTGACGAGCTGGCCACGATCACGGCAGCGGAAGATTCGACGGTCCATGCTCAGGCAGACAGTCTGATAGCCTTCCGGATTCCGGACAATATGAATCTGGTATTCCGGGCACAAATCGACCGGGCCAGCCTGTACCGGATGAACATCAGGGACATGGAAGGACAGATCACCGTGCACAACCAGATGCTGCAGCTGGACAGACTTAACATGAACATGCTCGACGGACAGCTTACCCTGAACGGGTTATACAAAAGCAATCCGGAGAACAGACCCGAATTCGATTTCAAAGCCGATGTCAGAGGTTTTCAAATCCCGGCAGCTTACCGGTCGTTCGGGGTAATACAGCGTTACCTGCCCATTGCCGCCCGTTCGGAAGGCACGGTCTCCTCACAGGTTAATTTCAAAGGACAGTTTGACGAACAGCTAAACATCATTCCCTCCTCCCTGAACGGGAACGGACTTATGAACACGCAAAACCTGCGGATCGTTAATTCAGCTGTACTTGATCAGCTCAAGGGCGTGATCCGCTCCGAAAAGCTCCGGGACCTGAAGATTGAAGATTTTACGGCGAACTTCAACATGGAAAACGGAAACATTAACCTGACCCCCTTTATAACCCGGATAGCAGATCAGGAGGTAAACATTTCCGGAGCACTTTCCGTGGAACAAATGCTGGACCTGGTCATGGACTTCAGGATCAGCAAGGCCGACCTGAGCGAAGACATTAATAAAGCCCTGGACTTTCTTCCCGGATCGGAAAACATCAGTCTGATCGAAGCAGCCGTGCGGGTTAAAGGCGAGCTGAAAAACCCCGGGGTTTCGGTCGACCTGAGCAAGGCACGTAAGCAGATTGAACAGGAAGTGAGACGATCCACAAGGGAAAGCCTGGAAAAGTCGGTCAAAAAAGTGGGTGACGAACTGAAAAAGCTATTTCAATAAGGTATAATACCGACCGGATGATTCCGGTCAATTACCAGGCCATATAACTTTTCCTTTCCCTGTAATCCTTTAAACCCTTTCCGGCAAGCAAACTCTTTAGCCCGTTGCAAAGCCAGGTCAAGAGAAGGAGGCACAAAAGAACTAACCTGCAATTCAGGTCCGCTGTTTCAGCATCTCCTGCAGCCGGTACATCTCATCACGCAGGCGTGCCGCTTCGATAAAGTCGAGTTCTCCGGCAGCAGCCTCCATATCTCGTTTGGTCCGGGCAATGGCCTTTTCCAGGGCCCCGGCACTCATATACTGCACCACCGGATCGGCGGCAATATCGGGGTGTTCCTCCCGCTCTTCAGCCGTCTGCATCTTGCTTCGGTATTCATAGCCGATAATCTCCCGGGTGGGCTTAACGATGGGCTGCGGGCTCACCCCGTGCTCCTCGTTATAAGCGATCTGCTTGCTGCGCCGGTAATTGGTGGAATCTATAGTCTTCTGCATGGATTCAGTGATCGTGTCGGCATACATGATCACCCGGCCGGTCAGGTTCCGGGCAGAACGGCCGGCAGT
>JBFWIL010000095.1:0-9088 GCA_050256015.1 Mangrovibacterium sp.
GGACGTGTGGGAGCAATGGGCGTGGTTTCGTAAATGTCGTTTACTACTTTGGTGAGACGAATAAAAGCAATTGTAAAAAGAACGACCAGATAGATCCGGGCCAGGGCGTACAGAATAGCCGTCAACAGTTCCGATTCGGGAAATTCATGGAACTGGTATACAATATAGGCAGCTGGTAAATGAGCCAGAGCTGCTAGCACTTTGCGGCTCACCAGAAAATCATCCCATTTGGTTGCGGTTTTGCGGAAGTAACGATGGGCCAGTCTGACCAGAATGGCCCGGGTTATTTTCTGGGCAGTCAAAGCCAGCAGCATGATGCTTAGCAGAGACAGGATAACCGTCATATAAGCGGTCCAGCCTTCGGACAGATTCAGACGGGAGAAAAAAGGATAATAAAAATTGTGAATGGTTTCCATAGACCGGGTGCGCTTACTTGTTTGCAGATTTGTACTTAACTTTGCAGGCTAAAATAGTAAATAAATGCGGTCTATGAAAAGTGTTTGTCGTATTCTGGTCTTGCTGGTTATTCCGGTATTGTGCAGTGCTGCCGGCGGAACAAAGCGGCTGTTTACTGATGCTGCCTTGCGTATTGACTATTTGCTGGTAGGAAACAATCAGCATACCCAGGTTTGTGTTCGGCAAATCAGTAAGGAATCCCGGTACGGAGGGTGTGCCGGAGGGATGGTGGATACGCTTGTATACGGGACCTTTAGCTACCGGATGGTTGAGGCAGCTACCGGATGCCTGCTTTTTTCCAGGGGGTTTTGTCCGCTTTTCCAGGAGTGGCAAACCACACCAGAGGCAGTGAAGGTAAACCGAAGCTTCTATCAGGTTGCTGTACTTCCTTTTCCTTTAGTCCCGGTGCGCTTTGAGATAGACCGCAGGGAAAGGGATGGCAGCCGGAAATTGTTGCTTTCTCTGGAAATTGATCCTGATGATTATTTTATTGCCAGGGAATCGGTACCCGACTGGCCGGTAACGATGCTTCAGGATCGGGGTGATCCTTCCCGGAGGCTGGATCTGGTGTTTTTATCTGAAGGCTATCGGGCGGAGGAACTGGATCGTTTCGAAGCTGATGTTAGCAGGCTTGCCGACAGCCTGTTTGCCGTTTCACCCTTTCGTGAATTGCGTGACCGCTTCAACATCTGTGCGGTCCGGGTTCCCTCAAGGGAATCCGGAACCGATATACCCGGAGAACGGATTTACAGGAATACGGCTTTCAATACGACCTTTTATACTTTTGACATTCCCCGCTACCTGACCACTACCGATATGAAGGCCGTACACGATGCCGCTTCGGCGGTTCCCTATGATCATCTTTGCCTGCTGGTGAACAGCGACCGTTACGGGGGAGGCGGATTTTACAATTTTCTGACAGTGGCTACGGCCGGGAATGAATTAAGTGCCCGGGTACTTGTGCATGAATTGGGACATGCCCTGGCCGGACTGGCCGACGAATATTACAGCCCGGCCGTGGCTTACGAGGAATTTTACAATATAAGGCAGGAACCCTGGGAGCCGAACCTTACCACACTGGTTGATTTTGACCGCAAATGGAAGGATATGCTGGAGGAAGATACTCCGGTTCCCACTCCGCGGGAACCGCGTTATCACAATACGCTGGGCGTATTTGAAGGGGGAGGTTATGTGGGCAAGGGCATTTACAGTCCGGCTCAGCATTGCCGCATGAGAAGCAATGAGGCGGATGATTTCTGTCCGGTTTGCCGGCGGGCCATTGTCCGGGCCGTTAAAAGCTATTGCCAGTAGGTCAGGTCATTTCTGCAGACCGGAATTTTTCTGTCCCTGTTCCCGGGAGGCTGTTTCTCCGCGTGCGTCGTGCCATTTTTTCAGTGGAGCCGGAGGGATATAAGTGCTCAGGTATTCCATTGTTTTTGTTGCAGAGGAGGCGATATGATACAGTTGTCTGTATCCCGGCCGGGCGAATTGTTCACTGAAGGAACGTTCAAATTGCCGGAACAGGTCGTTGAAAAAGCCATTTGTATTGAGAAAGACCACGGCTTTGTTGTGGTAATCGAGCTGTTTCAGGGTGATAACCTCCAGAATTTCTTCCAATGTCCCGAATCCGCCAGGAAGAGCGATAAAAGCATCGGCCAGTTTCCGCATAACGGCTTTCCGTTCCATCATGTCGCTGGAAACAATCAGTTTGCCGGCATGGGGTGACCCCAGATTGAACCGGTTTAGCTTTTCCGGAATGACTCCGATCGTTTTTGCTCCTGCTCTGGAGGCAGAAGCAAGAAGCTGATGCATCAGTCCGACGTTTGCCCCTCCGTTGATGAGTGTATGACCGTTTTCCCCGATCAGAAGGGCCAGCTGTTCTGCTTCTTCCGCATAAACCGGAGCAATGGAATTGCTGGAAGATGAATAGATACAGATGTTCATCGTTTGAAATATCCACTTAATACGTAATTCTTTTCAGAGGCTGACAACAGTCCAACTTAGGCGTCAATGTTGGCATAGACCGCATGGTCTTCAATAAACTGGCGTCTTGGAGGAACTTCGTCTCCCATCAGCATGCTGAAAATCCGGTCGGCTTCGGCGGCATTCTCAATGGTAATTTGTCTCAGAATACGCTTTTCCGGATCCATGGTGGTTGTCCAAAGCTGTTCAGCGTTCATTTCTCCAAGACCTTTGTAACGCTGTACATGTACGGTCGATTCTTTCCCCTCGGCCCATTCGTTGATTAAAAGCAGGCGTTGTTGATCGGTCCAGGCATATGCTTCCTTTTTCCCTTTTTTGACAAAGAAAAGAGGAGGAGTAGCGATATAGAGATATCCCGCTTTGATGATTTCTTTCATATACCGGAAAAAGAAAGTCATGATCAACGTATCAATATGGCTACCGTCCACATCGGCATCGGTCATGATAATGATCTTGTGGTAACGAAGTCTGGAAAGATTCAGGGCTTTGGCGTCATCTTCGGTGCCCACAGTTACGCCCAGTGCTGTGAAGATGTTGCGGATTTCATCGCTCTCAAATACACGGTGCTGCATGGCCTTCTCAACGTTCAGGATTTTTCCTCTCAACGGAAGTATGGCCTGAAAACGCCTGTTGCGTCCTTGCTTGGCCGTTCCTCCGGCCGAGTCTCCCTCAACCAGGAAGATTTCACAAAGCGAAGGATCGCGTTCCGAACAGTCGGCCAGTTTTCCTGGCAGCCCTCCGCCCGACAGCACATTTTTGCGCTGAACCAGTTCCCTTGCCTTCCGGGCAGCATGACGGGCCTGCGCAGCCAGAATGACCTTGTTGACAATGGACTTGGCTTCTTTGGGATTTTCTTCCAGATAAATGGAGAGCATTTCGCTTACGGTCTGATCTACAGGCAGACTGATTTCCGAATTTCCCAGTTTTGTCTTGGTCTGCCCTTCAAACTGGGGCTCTGCAACCTTAATGGAGATTACGGCAGTGAGGCCTTCCCTGAAATCATCCCCGCTGATGTCAAACTTCAGTTTGCTGAGCATGCCTGTGGCATCAGCGTAATTTTTCAGCGTACGGGTCAGACCTCTCCGGAAACCGGTCATGTGGGTGCCTCCCTCAATGGTATTGATGTTGTTTACATATGAGTGTATGTTTTCCGTAAACCCCGTATTGTAGCTTAAGGCAATTTCTACGGGAATTTCTCCTTTTTCCGAATTGATGTGGATTGGTTTGTCAATCAGCTTTTCTCTGGTGCCGTCCAGGTATTCCACAAATTCTTTCAGACCGTCTTCGGAGTAAAATACTTCCCTCCGGTAATTTTCTTCCTCGTCTTTTTCGCGCCTGTCGGTAATAGACAGGGAAATGCCTGCATTCAAAAATGCCAACTCCCGGAGCCGGGCCGAAAGGATCTCGAATTTGAAGACCGTGGTAAGGAAAATAGTTTGATCGGGCTTAAAGCTGATGGTGGTCCCCGTCCGGTCGGTTTCTCCAACCACCTTTACCGGGGAAAGGGGCTTCCCGGAACGAAACTCCTGAACCCATATTTTACCATCCCTGTGAATTTCGGCTTTCAGGTGAGCGGCGAGTGCATTAACACAAGACACGCCAACTCCGTGCAAACCGCCGGAAACCTTATAACTTCCCTTGTCAAATTTTCCTCCTGCATGCAGTACGGTCAGAACAACTTCCAGGGCCGAACGGTTTTCTTTGCTGTGCAGTTCTGTCGGAATTCCACGGCCGTTATCCACAACGGTGATGGAATTATCTTCGTTGATATAAACTTCAATGTGGGTACAATATCCGGCCAAAGCCTCATCTATGGAATTATCAATAACCTCGTACACCAGATGGTGAAGTCCTTTTTCGTTGACATCGCCGATGTACATGGCCGGACGTTTCCGAACGGCTTCCAGCCCTTCCAGTACCTGAATACTGTCGGCCGAATAGTTACCGTTTTCATTTCCGTTTATGATCTTGTTTTCTGATTCGCTCATCGATATCTGTTTTTTTACAATAGGCAAATATAGTAAAAATTCAGCTCAGAAGGGACTCCGGAAGCGGATTAAAACGTATTTTTATTTACGTCTTAAATGACAGATTATCAATTTTTTGTGCTTAAAATAAAAAGTCTTTCCAGATGTTATGCTTGGGTTTACCTGCGTTTGCTGCAAACCGGTATCCGGGAGTTGATAAAAAAAAGTAGTTTTGCAGGTATCCGAGTAAACGTGCGAAGATGGAAAACAAGCCTGTCATAATCCTCCGGGAGCTGGATGTTTATCAACAGGAGCGGTGTGTGCTTGAAAAAGTTAATATGCAGCTTGCTGCGGGAGAATGGGTTTACCTTATAGGAAAGGTGGGAAGTGGGAAGACCAGTCTGATCAGATTGCTCAATGCCGAACTTCCTGTTTTAACAGGAGAAGCCTCGGTTGCCGGCTGGAACCTGGGAAAAATCAAATGGAAGGAAATTCCGCTTCTGAGACGTAAACTGGGGGTTGTGTTTCAGGATTTCAAACTCCTGGCCGACCGCACAATCCATGACAATCTGTCTTTTGTGCTCAGGGCTACGGGTTGGAGGGGGCGTGTGGTTATTGAAAACCGCATCCGGGAGGTGATTCGGCGGGTAGAGATGGAAGGGAATCTGGAACGGATGCCCCACGAGTTGTCTGGGGGAGAACAACAACGGGTAGTAATTGCCCGGGCGTTGCTGAACAACCCGGAAATTATTCTGGCTGATGAGCCGACAGGAAATCTGGACCCGGAGACTTCTGCTCAGCTGATGCAGATTTTCCGGGAGATCAACGCGCAAGGGAAGACGATACTGATGGCCACACACGATTACCTGATGCTGAATAGGTTCCCTGCGCGTATATTGCTGTGTTCGGGGGGCAGGATTACGAATGCCTGAAAACCGCCCGGTAATTTCTTTCAACCAGATTTTTTGGGAATGGTTTTTCATTTGACTTCTGATTATCTTTGCAGGAAAAAGCCGCTATATGGTTTGTTTTCTTAAGAATTGTTCACTTCGTTCCTATAACACTTTTGGGCTGGATTCCCGGGCAAGTTATTATTTTGAGTTTACGGAGGAAGAAGATCTTCCGGTGTTTCTGGCTCATTTTGAGGGATGGGAAGAACTACCGCTGTTATTCCTTGGAGGAGGGAGCAACCTGTTGTTTGCAGCGGATTATCCGGGACTGGTGATCCATGCCCGTTTACCAGGTATCCGGACGGTTAGGGAAGACCGGTACCGGATCTGGCTGGAAGCTGGAGCCGGTGTGGAATGGGATGATTTTGTCGAATTTTGTGTGCGTTCGGGGTACGGGGGAGCTGAAAATCTGTCGCTGATACCTGGTTATGTGGGTGCGGCTCCGGTTCAGAATATCGGGGCATACGGAGCGGAAGCCGCGGAACTGGTGGAACGGGTACGGGGTTTTGATATGAAGGATTTTACGTATCGGGAGCTTGTTGCTGAGGAATGCCGTTTTGCTTACCGGGACAGTATTTTCAAAGGGGAGCTTAAGGGGCGCTTTGTCGTTACCTCTGTGGTGTTCAGGCTGGATAAGTTTCCGCAGTTCCGGCTGGATTACGGAGATTTGCGTGCGGAAGCCGGCCGTTTGGGCCGGATCTGCCTGGGAAATGTGCGGGAAGCGGTTGTTGCCATTCGGCGCAGGAAGCTTCCCGATCCCCTGAAATTGGGGAACGCCGGAAGTTTTTTTAAAAATCCGGTAGTTTCGGAGGAGACGGCCGGGCAATTGAAAGAAGCATTTCCTGATATGCCGGTGTACCAAACAGCTGGCGGTTTTTCAAAACTGGCTGCCGGATGGCTAATTGAACAATGCGGCTGGAAGGGATACAGGGAAGGAGAGGCAGGAGTTCATGAAGACCAGGCACTCGTATTGGTTAATTACGGGAAAGCTACGGGCTGTCAGCTGCTTTCCCTGGCCGATAAAATCAGGGAATCTGTTTACCGTCGTTTTGCTGTAGAACTGGAACCGGAGGTCCTGATTGTCTGAGCGGTTTATTCGTCAATGCCGATGCGCTTTTTTTCGGAGGGGCCTAGCTGGATGATCGGGATGGTTATCCCCGGATTTTCTTTATCGTTATCGTAGGGATTTTCCAGCGTCTGCTGATAGGGTTTGACAATGATCTGTTTTTCAATGTCTTTTTTTACCTGCTTCATGCTTTCCTGCACGTTTTTCTGTTCTTTTTCATAATTGCCGCTGGAAATGGCTTTCAGGATATATGTGCGGTAGGGTACGTATATAATGACCGCCTGCCCCGGGAAAAGTTCTCCGGTGTGGAGAACCTTGGGCGAGAGGGAAAGGTGATTGATCATCAGCGAGTCTCCCTTCCTGATGTTGGTACGGAAAAAACCTTTTCCGTTTGTGGTAACAATACGCGAAGTGCGGTAATTGATCAGATGCGCATTCTCTGCCGGAAGGGAATCTTCCGTAAAAACGTAACCCTCCAGTACCATCTGCCTGGCTTCCTGGGCCGTTGCGACGCCGGTTGCAAGCAACAAAACAAACAACAGAATGTTTTTCATAATTGATGCATGTTTAAGGCGGAGTAAAGATGGCAAAAATTCAGGAAATTTCATTATTCCCAGATTTTTCTTGCGTTCAGGGCTTGCTGGTATAGCCGGGCATTGCGGTTGTGTTCGCGTAAGGTCCGGGCAAAATTGTGGTAGCCGGAAAAATCTTCTCTTGCACACATATACAGGTAATTGTGCTGTCGGGCATTCAGAATCGCTTCGATGCTTGATATTTCCGGAAAATTTATCGGACCCGGCGGCAGACCGGCGTATTTATAGGTGTTGTAAGGAGAGTCTGTTTCCAGCTGTCTTGTCAGGATTCTCCGGAGACTGAAATCGCCCAGGGCATACTTTATCGTGGGATCGGCCTGCAACAGCATATTTTCCCGGATCCGGTTCAGATACAGTCCGGCCACCACCGGTTTTTCCTCTTCCCTGACAGTTTCTTCCTGAACGATGGAGGCCAGGATAATCACTTCGACCCGACTTAAGCCGATAGAGTCAGCTTTGGCTTTTCGTTCTCTGTTCCAAAATCGTTCGTATTCGGCTTTCATCCGTTTGGTAAATTGCTCCGGACTTGTGGTCCAGTACATTTTATAACTGTTGGGAATAAACATTGCGTGGAAGGAGTGGAAATCAAAGCCCATTTCCCGGATCATTACCGAATCGTTCAGCCAGTTTAACAGGGACAGGGAGTCTGTTGCCAGGTAACGGGCCACTTTCCCTGCCAGCTCTTCCATATAACGCAAATTGTTAAAGGTTACGGTTACAGCCTGCTGATTGCCGGCTTTCAGCATGTTTACCATGGCATTGGTAATCTGTCCTTTTTCGAAAACATACCTGCCCGGTTTTATGTGAGCCGGATAATCCTTTTTTCGGCAAACCCAGATAAAGGCCTTTTCATTTTTCAGGAGATCTTTTGTCCGGAGCGAGTCAAGTACCTGTTCGAAACTTGCTTCGTACGGAATGATCATGCTTCCGGTCTGCCTGACATTGTCCTCAAAAACCCAGGTAAAAAGCTGGTATGCCCTAAGTCCAGCAACTATAAAAGCCAAGGAAACTACCACGATCAGGATTTTGTTGAGCCGGGGAAACAACATTACCCGGTTGTGTATTTTCAGATCCATGTTTTTGCAAATTGTTATGCTGCAAAAATAGCTATTTCTGACGAAAGCGTGCTGTCTCCGGCTGTCACGCTTTCCCAAATGCAGCCGATCGGCAGATTTTTTCAAGAAATTCCGTATTTTCGTGCACAGAACGCATTAATAATTATTGCCTATGGACCGGGTGAAGTTAGCTGAGAATATTTATTATCTGGGATACAATGACCGGAGAACCCGGTTGTTTGAGAACCTCTGGCCCCTGCCTTACGGGGTGTCTTACAATTCCTATCTGGCGGACGATAGAAAAGTGGCCCTGATCGATACGGTTGAGCGCCGGTATATAGACGACTACCTTTGCGATGTAGAGGAAATTTTGCAGGGAAGACAGGTGGATTACCTGATCATCAATCATATGGAACCGGACCATTCGGGCGCTTTGCAGGCTGTTGTCAGTCGTTATCCGGAGATTACCCTGGTGGGGAACAAAAAAACCTTCGGCCTTGTGGAAAGTTTTTACATGAAGCCGGAGCGGATGCTGGAGGTACATGATGCATCCGTTCTGGACCTGGGTAAAACCAAGCTGCAATTCTGGACGGTACCCATGGTGCACTGGCCCGAAACCATGGTTACTTATGACGAGACGCACCGGATTCTGTTTTCCGGGGATGCCTTTGGTAGTTTCGGTACGCTTGACGGAGGGGTGTTCGATGACGAACTCAACCTTGTTTATTATGAAGAAGAAGTCATGCGCTATTTTACCAACATTGTGGGGAAATACTGTCCGCATACCCAGCGTGCCATTAAAAAGCTGGAGCCGCTTGATATCCGGATGATCGCGGCTACCCATGGCCCGGTTTGGCGGACCAACCTGGATTGGATACTTGACCGCTACAACAAATGGAGTACTTATACAACCGATCCGGGGGCTGTTGTCGTTTACGGGTCCATGTACGGGAGTACCCAAAAAATGGCGGAGGTCATTGCCCGTCAGCTCTCAATAAGGGGAATCAGAGATATCCGG
>JBFWIL010000096.1:0-9020 GCA_050256015.1 Mangrovibacterium sp.
GGGAACTGAAGAAACTTGGGCATGTGGACAAAATTGAAGAATACACGAATAAAGTTGGGTATTCCGAGCGGACCGATGTGGTGATTGAACCCAAACTGTCGGCTCAATGGTTTTTGAAGATGGAAAAGCTGGTGAAGCCGGCTCTGGAAAATGTACTGAACGACACCATCCAGTTTCACCCGGCCAAGTTCAAGAACAGCTACCGGTACTGGATGGAGAACATTAAAGACTGGTGCATAAGCCGCCAGCTTTGGTGGGGACACCGCATTCCTGTGTATTACCTGCCCGACGGTTCTTATGTGGCGGCTGAAACCGGGGAGGAGGCGCTGACGCTGGCCCGTGAAAAAACCGGTAATCAGGATCTGCAGTTGCAGCAACTGCGCCAGGATGAAGATGTGCTCGACACCTGGTTTTCCAGTTGGCTGTGGCCCATCTCTGTTTTTGACGGGATCCGCGAACCGGAAAACCGGGAGATTCAGTATTATTATCCGACCAATGATCTGGTAACGGCTCCCGATATTATTTTTTTCTGGGTGGCCCGCATGATTATGACCGGTTATGAATACCGGCGCGGATTTCCCTTTAAAAATGTCTACTTCACGGGCATGGTACGCGACAAGCTGCGCCGGAAGATGTCCAAGTCACTGGGTAATTCTCCCGATCCGCTGGAACTGATTGCCAGCTACGGGGCCGACGGGGTGAGGGTGGGCATGTTACTCTGTTCGCCTGCCGGAGGTGATCTGCTTTTCGATGAAAGTCTGCCCCAGCAAGGGGCGGGTTTTGCCACCAAGATATGGAACGCTTTCCGGCTTATCAGGGGTTGGCGGGTGGATGATACGCTGGAGCAACCCGAATATGCCCGGGTGGCTCTGGAATGGTTCCGGAATAAATTTAGCCGGATCGTGGAACAAACCAATGTATATTTTGATCAATTCCGTATTTCTGATGCGCTGATGAACGCTTATACGGTCGTGCGCGACGAGTTCTCGGGCTGGCTGCTGGAAATCGTCAAGCCGGCTTATCGTCAACCGGTGGATGCAAAGACCTATGCGGAACTGACCGAAATTTTTGATGCGGTTCTCCGCTTCCTGCATCCATTTATGCCTTTTGTCACCGAAGAGATCTGGCAGTTGTTAAAAGAACGCAAGCCGGGAGAAAGCATCATGGTCAGTTCCTGGCCGGCTGCAGGGAAGCAGGATGACGGCCTGATCCAGGGGTTCGAAGCGCTTAAAGAGGCTGTGACGGGTATCAGGAACATTCGTACAGCCAACAACATTCCGGTCCGTGAACCACTGGAATTGGCTGTTATGCCCGGAGACAAAGGGTATGATCGGTTGTTCGGTGCCATCCTGATTAAACTGGGGAATCTGTCTGTACTCCGGCAGGTTGAGCGGGAGGAGCCGGGAGCTGCTTCCTTCCTGGTGAAATCGACCAGTTTTTTCATCCCGCTGGGAGGGAAGGTCGATCTGGAAGAGGAACTGAAGAAACTGGAGTCTGAACTTGCTTATGCAAAAGGCTTTCTGAGTTCGGTAATGAAAAAACTAAATAACGAGCGGTTTATCCGTAATGCTCCCGAAGCAGTTGTGGCTACCGAGCGGGCTAAGAAGTCTGATGCAGAGGCTAAAATCAGAATTTTGGAAGATCAGATAGACCGATTGGGGTAGCAGGGGAAGCAACAGACCCGCTAAGATGATAATAACCGCTAAAACAGATATTTTATGTCCTTAATCAAATCGATATCGGGTATCCGGGGTACCATTGGCGGGAAAGCCGGAGAAGGGCTTTCTCCGCTGGACGTGGTAAAATTTACGGCGGCCTATGCCTGGTGGCTGAAATCTGTATATCCGGAACGCAGGATGAAGGTGGTTGTGGGACGGGATGCCCGTCTTTCGGGGAAGATGGTCGATGCCCTGGTTTGTGCGAGTTTGTCGGGTATGGGTTGTGATGTGGTGAACATCGGACTGGCCACAACTCCGACCACAGAGCTGGCCGTAACCGGAGAACAGGCCGATGGGGGGATCATTCTGACGGCCAGTCACAATCCTCGTCAGTGGAACGCACTGAAACTTTTAAATAAACGGGGGGAGTTCCTTTCTGCTGCCGATGGAAAAAAAGTACTGGCGTATGCGGAAGAGCAGCCTTTTGTTTTTGCCCAGGTGGACCGGCTGGGACAAATACGGGAAAAGGGTTATCTGGCGGAGCATGTTCGTCAGATTCTGAGTATGCCGCTGGTAGATGCAAAAGCCATCCGGGAAGCCGGTTTTTCCGTGGCTTTTGATGCGGTTAACTCGGTGGGAGGACTGGCTATACCGGTTTTGCTTCATGAGCTGGGAGTTGAAAAGGTGATTCCCCTTAATGCGGAACCTACGGGTGAGTTTGCCCATTCGCCCGAGCCTCTTCCGGAGAACCTTACGGAAACCTGCAGGCTGGTGCGTGAAAACCGGGTGGATCTTTGCTTTGTGGTGGATCCCGATGTGGATCGTCTCTCCATTATCAATGAAGACGGATCCATGTTTAATGAGGAATATACCCTGGTAGCCGTGGCCGATTATGTGTTGTCAAAAACTCCGGGAAATACGGTGTCTAATCTGTCATCCAGCCGGGCTTTGCGGGTAGTTACCGAGCGCTATGGCTGTTCCTATGCTGCTTCCGCCGTGGGAGAAGTCAATGTGGTTGAGAAAATGAAGGAAACCGGAGCGGTGATCGGAGGCGAAGGGAACGGAGGGGTTATTTATCCCAAGCTGCATTACGGACGCGACGCCCTGGCGGGCATTGCCCTGTTCTTGAGTCATCTGGCCCGGTCAGGACAAAGTTGTTCGCAGTTGCGCAGTACCTATCCCGATTTTTATATATCCAAAAATAAAATTGAGCTTGCTCCGGCCATAAATGTGGATGAGGTCCTGAGACGTGTGGAGGAAAAGTACCGGGAGGAAGAGATCAGCACGGTAGACGGGGTGAAAATCGACTTTGCGGAGGGTTGGGTGCATCTGCGCAAATCGAATACGGAACCGGTTGTCCGGATCTATTCTGAAGCAGCCGGACCGGAAAAGGCAAACGAATTGGCAGAAAAGATCATTCACGACATCAGGGAGTTCTGTTAAGCAGCCGGGTAGACCGTACATATGGGTAAGCCGTCGTTATTTAATTGTTAAAGAGTCCTATCCTTCAGAAACGGATATCTCCGGGAAATAAAATACATTTATCTTTGTGGTTTAAGTATGTCAAACTGTATAAACATCAAAAGGAGTCATTATGAAGGTAACAGTTGTTGGTGCTGGTAATGTTGGGGCTACATGTGCCCAGATTGTAGCGCAAAAGAATATTGTTCAGGAAGTTGTGCTGGTGGACATAAAGGAGGGGTTATCGGAAGGGAAAGCACTTGACCTGTGGCAGACGGCCCCCATCAATGAATACGATACCCGTCTTAGGGGAGTCACGAACGACTATGCAAAATCTGCCGGATCGGAAGTGGTGGTGATCACTTCCGGTTTGCCCCGGAAGCCAGGGATGAGCAGGGATGATTTGATATCGATCAATGCCGGCATTGTTAAAAGTGTTACCGAAAATGTGATTCAATATTCTCCGGAAGCCAAGATTATCGTGGTTTCCAATCCGCTGGATGTGATGACCTATACCGCCTGTCTGACAGCCAAATTCCCCAAGACCCGCGTGATGGGTATGGCCGGAGTGCTGGATACGGCCCGCTACCGGGCTTTCCTGGCCGAGGCGCTCGATGTATCACCACGCGACATTCAGGCTTTGTTGCTGGGTGGTCACGGAGATACTATGGTCCCGTTGCCCCGATACACGACCGTGGCCGGCATTCCGGTGACCGAACTGATTGGCGCCGATAAGCTGGAAACCATCATTGAACGGACCAAGAAGGGGGGCGGTGAACTGGTTAACCTGATGGGTACGTCAGCCTGGTATGCACCCGGATCGGCTGCTGCCCAGATGGTAGAAGCCATTGTTATGGATCAGAAACGGGTGTTCCCGTGCTGTGTTAAGTTGGAAGGCGAATACGGGCTGAACGATGTTTTCGTGGGCGTTCCGGTTAAACTTGGCAGGGCCGGTGTTGAAGAGGTCATTGAAGTGAGTTTGGACGAACAGGAAAAGAAACTGCTGAATGAATCGGCTAAGGCGGTAAGGTCTGTTATGGATGTACTTGACGGAATGAATATTCTCTGATTCCCGGAGAATCCCTGAAAATATTCTTTTATCTTTATTGCCCCTGCACGGTTGCAGGGGTAATTTTTTGCTGGTTATGATTGTACTTTCTGTAGAGTTTGTGGAGCTGGAGGAGAATAATTTTCATATGTTGCTGGAAAGTGAACTGGCAGACGGAGAAAAGGTCAGCTGGATTGTGGACACCGGTGCTTCCAAAACTGTTTTTGACAGCCGTCTTGAAGCCTATTACTGTTTGGAGGAAACGGTGAATGCTGAACAATATCAGAGTGCCGGGATCAGTGTCGGTATGGTGGAAACCCGGGTAGGAAATATTGCCCGGATCCGTTTTGGTCGTCTCAAAATTAAAGATATGAAAGTGGCTTTGATCGACTTGTCGCATGTCAATGAAATCTACCGGAAATACGGGGATGTCCGCATTGGCGGGTTGCTCGGAAGCGATGTGCTGAAAGCATACGGTTGCTGCATCGACTACAGGAGGGGAACTGTATCTTTTGAGAATAAACGTGTCCGGTAGCCTATCCCGGATGAGAAACAGGAAAACGAAACGGTTTTCCTGGAAAAAATAAATTATCTTTGCGAGCGGCGAAAAAATGAAATGGGAAAGACACATATCAAAAAAACTGGTTTTGCGGCTGGTAGCCCTTACGGCTGTTATGCTGGCTGCAGTGCTGTTTGATCTGTCTCATGAAGGATCGGGTTGGTCTGCCAAGGATAGCGAACAGAAGTCCCGGTCGCAGTTTCAGTATAACCATCCAGTATTTGTTTCTCCGCAGGCCAGCACCTACCGGGTGCTTAAGGGGGCCGACCGTTTGTTTACCGGATTCCTGTTTGCAGCCACACGCAATGGTTTCCTGCAGGAGTATCACAATTGCCGGGCTTTTCATATCCTCCGGGTCAGCTTGCAGAACAAGCGTCTTCCGTTTTTTCCGCAGATTCATTTTTTGGACTTTAACTCCTGTCATCATTGCGCCCCGGACGATGAGTCTCCGGTTGTCTAGTTTTTCTGTACGGGTTGATCTTTCCCCAAGGTGCAGAGGAAACGCTTTGTCTTGTTGACCGCAAAGAAGCAAAATATTCATTAAAAAACTAAATCTACATTATCATGCAAAACAAAGGACTGATTCGGGCTTTTGCCATCTTACTGGCCTTGGTCTGCGCTTACCAGCTTACCTTTACCTTTAAGGCCAAGCAGGTGGAGAAAGATGCAGTGGAATATGCCCGGGGAGATAAAGTAAAAGAACAGTTTTATCTGGATTCCATATCCAGTAAAACGGTATATAATTTCCTGGGATTGAAGAAGTACACCTATAAGGATGTCAAATCGCTTGAGATGAATCTCGGGCTTGACCTGAAAGGGGGGATGAACGTTACCCTGGAAGTTTCGGTGGCTGACCTGGTAAAGGCTTTATCTAACTACAGTACTGATACCACTTTCAATGCGGCTTTGAAATTGGCCACCCGAATGCAGCGTGACAGTCAGGATGATTTCGTGACCTTATTCGGGCGCGCTTTCGAGCAGGTTGATCCGAATGCCAGCATGGCTGCTGTCTTTAATACGCTCGAGCTGAAGGAAAAGGTAAAGTATAATTCCACCAATTCTGAGGTGCTCCGTGTAATCCGTGATGAAACCGATGCCGCCATTGACAATGCGTTCAATGTGATCCGCACCCGTATTGACCGTTTCGGAGTGGCCCAGCCCAACATTCAGCCCTTGCAGACCCGCGGCCGGATTCTTGTGGAACTTCCCGGTATTGATAATCCGGAGCGGGTACGTAACCTGTTGCAGGGAACTGCCCAGCTGGAATTTTGGGAAACCTATGAGAACAACGAGGTATACCCTGTGCTGATGCAGATTAACGAGCGGCTGAAAGATGTGCTGGCTGCAGAGATTTTGGTGCCGGATACGGTTGCCGAGCAGCCGGCCGACACGATTCGGGTCGGCGAAGGAAGTCTGCTGGAAGAACTGGAAAGTGCTCCTGCTGATTCGCTGGTGCCAGACAATATGGAAAATTTCCGGAAGGAATACCCGCTGTTTGCCGTGCTGACGCCCAGCACCAGTCCGCAGGGACAGTTGTATCCCGGTCCGGTTGTGGGAACTGCTTACTTTCAGGATACGGCTACGGTGAACCGCTACCTGAAACTACCCCAGGTGCAGTCGGTTATTCCCCGTAACCTGAGCTTTAAATGGACTTCCTCGGCTATTGATGAAGATGATAATTATTACCGGCTGATTGCCATCAAGGTAACCAGTCGTGACGGGCGGGCACCGCTAACCGGCGATGTGATTGTAGATGCCCGTCAGGACTATGAGCAGATGGGCAGCCGTCCCGAGGTGTCCATGACCATGAACTCTGAAGGGGCAAAAATCTGGGCCAGGCTAACCAAAGATAATGTAGGTAAGTCCATAGCCATTGTGCTCGATGATTACGTGCGTTCCTATCCGACGGTTAACGGCGAGATCACCGGAGGACGCTCAAGCATTACCGGTCTGGAATCGGTGGAGGAAGCCAAAGACCTGGCCAATATCCTTAAATCGGGTAAAATGCCTGCTCCGGCCCACATCATCCAGGAAGAAATCGTTGGTCCTTCCCTGGGTAAAGAAGCCATCTCAAGCGGAATGTGGTCGTTTGTGATTGCCTTTATCCTCGTCCTGGTTTATATGTTCTTTTTCTACAGCAGGAAGGCCGGACTTACGGCCAACGTGGCCCTGGTGGTTAACCTGTTTTTCTTGCTTGGGGTGCTGGCTTCCATTGGTGCCGTACTGACCCTGCCCGGTATTGCCGGTATTGTGCTGACTCTGGGTATGGCAGTGGATGCCAACGTGCTGATATTTGAACGCATACAGGACGAGCTGAATGCAGGGAAAGGGCTGAAGCTGGCCATTGCCGACGGGTATAAAAATGCTTATTCGGCCATTGTTGACGGACAGGTAACCACCCTGCTCACCGGTATTGTGCTGTACATGTTTGGTTCCGGCCCCATTAAGGGGTTTGCTACCACGCTGATTATTGGTATTTTTACCTCGCTGTTTACGGCCATTTTCATTACCCGGCTGGTTTTTGAACGTCAGCTGGCAAAAAACAGGGAGATTACCTTTACCTCAATAATTTCAAAAGACTGGCTGCGGACCGCCAGAATTCAGTTTCTGTCCAGACGGAAGCTTTTTTATGTTATTTCGGCTTGTCTTATTGTGGTTTCGCTGCTGTCTATCTTTACCCGCGGGTTTAATTACGGTATTGACTTCAAGGGGGGACGTACCTATGTGGTTCGTTTTGATCGTGATGTCAAGGTGGCCGAGGTGGGAAATGCCCTGGCAGCCGTATTCGGAGAAGCTCCGGAAGTGAAAACCTTTGGCGGCAACGAGCAGGTGAAGATCACTACGGAATACAAAATTGAAGAGCTTTCAGATGAGGTGGACAACGAAGTGGAAAATCTGCTGCTCGACGGGCTGAAACAGGGCGGATTCATCGGGGAAGCGGTCACCATGGAGGAATTTGACGCCAGCTACCGGCAGAGTTCACAGAAAGTCGGACCGACCATTTCGGACGACATTAAAAAAGATGCGGTGGTTGCCATTACTTTTGCCCTGATCATCGTCTTTTTGTATATCCTGCTTCGCTTCCGTAACTGGCAGTACGGACTGGGAGCCACACTGGCCCTGGCTCACGACTCCATCATCATCCTGGGGGTCTTTTCTCTCTTCCACGGTCTGTTGCCCTTCTCTCTGGAGATTGACCAGGCTTTTATTGCGGCTATTCTTACGGTGATCGGGTATTCCATCAACGACACGGTGGTGGTTTACGACCGTATCCGCGAGTACCTGCATATCCATCCGAAGCGGAGCCGGGAACAGAACATGAACGAAGCCATGAACTCTACCCTGCGCCGGACTTTTAGCACTTCCCTTTCAACGCTGGTGGTGCTGCTTGCCATTTTTCTTTTCGGGGGAACTTCCATTCAGGGCTTTACCTTTGCCCTGCTGGTGGGGATTTTTATTGGTACCTATTCTTCGGTGTTCATTGCATCGCCGATTGTGTTTGATACCCAGAGGCAGGTGGCCAAAACCGGAGGAAAGAAATAATTTTTCCGGAATGCGGAAGCAGGAATGCAGGAGGGTTGCCTGTTAAGCAGGCGGCCTCCTGCTGCATCCGGTAAGATGAAAAAGCTTTTGTTTTTCACCTTGGGCATACTGAACTTGTTTGTATATTTGTTGAAGATTGAAGCAGCCGGAGGTCTGATGCTTACCGGACTGTTCAAATTGTTCCGGCTTTTTCCCTTCGGAAGGTTTTGCTGTATGGCCGGGTATGAATTGAAAACAAATACGTGAACGAATGACGCTGCATTTATTGTTTATCAGTGGTGGTGAAATTGTCCTTGTGATGCTGATCGCCCTGCTTTTCTTTGGATCCAAGGCCATCCCCGATATTGCCCGGACCCTGGGCAAGGGCCTGCGGGAATTCCGCAAGGCAACCAGCGAAATCAAGCGGGAGCTGGAAGAAAATACCAGTGATATTAAGCGTGATTTTCAGCAGGTCAAAAACTCCGTAAAGAAGGAGACCCATAAGATAGGCCAGAATATGGAAGAGCTGTCGCGGGAAGTGAAAGAAGAAACCTCCCGAATAGGCCAGGATATTGACTCCGGATTAAAGGACTGATTCTCTTGATCAAAGCCAGCCATATTACCAAATCGTTTGGGGAACTTCAGGTGCTCAAAGGCATAGACCTGGAGATCCCGGCGGGGAAGCTGTATTCCATTGTCGGACCGAGTGGCGCAGGAAAAACCACCTTGCTGCAGATCCTGGGTACATTGAGTTATCCGGATTCAGGCAATC
>JBFWIL010000097.1:0-8979 GCA_050256015.1 Mangrovibacterium sp.
GCTTCACATTCCCGTAGACGAAAAATGGATGGAGTTTACCTTTATGCAAAAACTAATTCCGGCACGGGAATAAACCGTTGGTAAACATTTCCGCATTACGTTTTGTTTTATACGGGAAAATAGTTAGGTTTGCAGAACTGAAATCAAGGACAGGATCGATGAATAACAGCAACTCATATTCGCTCTTACTATCTGCTTCTCCCCGGAGCAGTGTCGCTGTCTGGTGCATGTCCATGCGATAGCCTTCACTCGGTATCCCGCAGGGTGCTGACTGAAGGCACGTACCGTTTTTTCTACACCGTTTTTTTCAGGTTTCATTATTTTAATTCTTTTTTTTATGCCAGATTGTATTGTTCGGTTTGGCGGGAACAACATCAGAAATGCGGAGGTGGTATCCACCTTTGCCTCCCTGCTCAGACAACCCGGGAAAAGTCATCTGATCGTTGTTTCAGCCACCAGAAAAATTCAGGACATGCTGACCAGCGGGATCAGCCTGCTGTGTTCATCCGCCTGTAAACCGGCTCAGGTCAGCACCGCAATAAGCGACGAGCTCCTGCAGCTGGGAAAACGTTACGGTATCCGGAAATTTACGGCAACAGGTCCTTTTCTGGACCGTCTGGAGGTTTTGCTCCGGGGAATTCATTTTACAGGCGATTTCTCCCCTGCACTGCGCGATCAGGTCATCTCGTTCGGGGAAAAAATCACAGCTTCCCTGTTCTGTGAAATTCTGAATAAACAAGGTCTGGAAGCCCGGGTATATCTGCCCGAAGAATTCGGGCTGCGGGTCAGCGAAGAATACGGGAATGCCAGCATACTGGAAAACGAATCGGCCTGCAACATAAGCAACAGCCTGTTTCAGGGAATTGCCCTGGTCCCGGGTTCATACGGACTGACTTACCGGGGTAAGCTCGCCCGACTGGGCGAACGGGCTTCAGATTATACCGCCGCAGCCCTGGCCGCCCTGCTCAAAGCACCGCAGCTTGAGCTATGGCAGATAGGCAAACCCTTTAAAACAGCAGACGACAGTCTGGTAAACGGAACAGCCTATATCGAAAGCCTGACCTACGCGGAAGCTTCGGAACTGTCTTACTTTAACAACTCACAGATCCATCCGCGCATCGTGGAACCCCTGATCCCCGGTAACATCCCGGTAGCGGTGTATGAACTGGCAGGAGGGAAAAAAATTCTGCGTACCCGGATCAACGGACAGAGCATCGTGAGCCCGGGGGTGGTGAAATGTGTGGCTCACACCGACGATATAGCCATACTCCGGCTTACAGGCCCGGGAGTGGGCTTCAAGCCGGGCATTCTGGCCAGGGTAACCACTGCCTTCAGTGACCGGCGGATCAATATCCGTTCGGTAATAACGGCGCAAACCTGCATCAACATCCTCGTTGACAGGGACTCGGCGGAACCGGCCCGGCAGATATGTGCCGGACTGAAATTATCTTCGGTGAGCAGCACAGAGCTGGCAGAACAGGTTTCCCTGATTGCCGTTATTGGTCACGGCATGCAAACCAGTCCGGGTATTTCCGCCCGGCTGTTCGATGCGGTAGCCAGAAAACGAATCAACGTACTGATCAGCGGATCGGGGGCTTCCGACCTGGCCAGTTACCTGGTTGTTGAGGAAAAGGACAAAAGAAAAGCCTTACAAGAAATCCATTATACATTTTTTAACCCATAAAAACAGATTCCTTATGACAGACAAAAAGTTAAAATTTGAGACGCTGCAGCTCCACGCCGGACAGACGGTCGATGCGGCTACCGGATCACGCGCCGTACCCCTTTATCAGACCACCTCTTACGTGTTCAACAACGCGGAGCATGCAGCCAGGCTGTTTGCTCTCGAAGAATTCGGAAATATTTACACCCGGATCATGAATCCGACCACCGATGTGTTCGAAAAGCGCATGGCAGCACTGGAAGGCGGTGCGGGCGCCCTGGCTGTTGCCTCCGGTCATGCTGCCCAGTTTATCGTGTTCAACACCCTGCTTGAGCAAGGCGATAACTTTGTCAGCTCACCCTTTTTGTACGGAGGGACTTACAACCAGTTTACCGTATCTTTTAAACGGCAGGGACTGGAAGCAAGGCTTACCGCCGACCTCCGGCCGGAGTCCTTTGACCGGCTGATCGATGAAAAGACCAAACTGATCTATCTGGAAACTATCGGCAATCCCGGCTATGCCATACCCGACTTTGAAGCCATAGCTGCAGTGGCCCAAAAACACAACATCCCGCTGGTGGCAGATAATACCTTTGCCGGAGGAGGGTACCTGTTCCGGCCGCTGGAACACGGTGCCTCCATAGTGGTAGAATCGGCCACCAAATGGATCGGCGGTCACGGAACCAGCATCGGCGGCGTGATCGTTGACGGGGGAACCTTTAACTGGGGCAACGGCAAGTTCCCCGGGTTTACCGAGCCTTCGGAAGGCTATCACGGACTGGTATACTGGGATCATTTTAACTTTGACGGTCCTTTCGGTAACATTGCATTTATTACCAAAGCCCGGGTGGAAGGCCTGCGCGATTTTGGTCCCGCCATAAGCCCGTTTAATGCTTTTCTTTTGCTTCAGGGACTGGAAACATTATCTTTGCGCATGGAACGGCATGTTCAGAACGCCGGCATACTGGCCGGATGGCTGGAGAAACATCCTCAGGTGGAAGACGTGAACTATCCGGGACTAAGCAGCAGTCCGCATTACCAGCTGGCAAAAAGGTATTTTCCCAAGGGCCCGGGCAGCATGCTTTCTTTTTCCGTAAGAGGAGGCACGGAGGCGGCCAATCAGCTGGTCGACTCCCTGAAGCTGGCCAGCCATGTGGCCAATGTAGGCGATGCCAAAACGCTGATCATTCACCCTGCAGCCACCACGCACCAGCAGCTTTCAGCGGAAGCCCAGGCTGCAGCCGGCGTATACCCCGGATCGCTCAGGGTTTCGGTCGGTCTGGAGCATATTGACGATATAGTCTCCGACTTTGAACAGGCCCTGAATAAACTAAAACAAAACAACACGTTATGCCTCTGAACATACCGGACAAGCTGCCAGCCATAGAAATACTGCAGGAAGAAAATATCTTCGTGATTGATGAGACCCGGGCCTCTCATCAGGATATCCGTCCGCTCAGGCTGGTTATCCTGAACCTGATGCCCGTCAAGATCACTACGGAAACCGATCTGCTTCGGCTGCTTTCAAATACACCGCTGCAGGTTGAAATCGACTTTCTGAAAATCAAAGGGCATAAGCACCGGCATACGCCGGCAGAACACATGAAAGCTTTTTACAAAACCTTTGACCAGATCAAAAGCATGAAATACGACGGAATGATCATTACCGGCGCGCCGGTGGAACATCTGTCCTTTGAAGAGGTTACTTACTGGGAAGAGATGAAGCAGATTATGGACTGGTCGCTTACCCACGCCACATCAACCCTGTTTATATGCTGGGCCTCCCAGGCCGGACTGTACCATTTTTACGGAATTCCGAAATACCCGCTTAAGAAAAAACTGTCGGGCATATTTACCCACCGGATATCTGACAGCCGGATTCCGATTTTCCGCGGATTTGATGATGAATATGAGGTGCCGCATTCCCGTTATACGGAAATACGGGCCGGAGACATCGAAAAGGTAAACGGACTGGATATTGTCTCCGTATCCGGGGAAGCCGGCGTCAACATGGTTATGGCCAAAAACGGCCGGCAGATCTTTATCACCGGTCACCATGAATATTCGCGGGAAACTCTTGACACGGAATACCGGCGCGACCGCATCAAAAAACTGCCGGTCGACATTCCCCGTCATTATTATCCCGGCGACGATCCGGACCGGGAACCGGTCATGAAATGGCGTTCGGCCGCCAATCTGCTGTTCTCCAACTGGCTGAACTACTATGTATACCAGGAAACCCCATACTATTTGGACGATATTGATTGATTTTTCACGGAAATCATTTAATTTTGACCGTCTCACCCGGGAAGACCGTCACCAGGAACGATCGTACGGGAAAAATTAAGCACGAACAGGTTAAAAACCAATGATTATGTCTGAGCAAAAGAAATTTGCCATCATCCTTTCCGGCTGCGGAGTCTATGACGGATCGGAAATCCATGAAGCCACGCTCAGCATGCTGGCTGTTGCAAGGGCAGGCGCCGGCTATGAGCTCTTTGCTCCCGACATGGAGCAGACTCAGGTCATTAACCATCTTACCGGACAGGCAAGTCAGGAAAAGCGGAATGTGCTGGTTGAATCGGCCCGGATTGCCCGCGGAAAAATCAGCGACCTGAGGGAGTATATTGCAACCGATTACGATGCGCTGATCCTTCCCGGAGGTTTCGGGGCGGCCAAAAATCTGAGCAGTTTTGCCTATGAAGGTGCAAATTGTTCCGTAAACCCGGAAGTTGAAAAAGCCCTCCGCGATACGGTAACCGCAGGAAAGCCCGTCGGAGCCCTGTGCATTGCGCCGGTTATTCTGGCCCGAATACTGAAACAGGCCACAGTCACCATAGGCAGGGATAGGCAAACCGCCGCGGCTGTTGTTTCCATGGGAGGCATTCATCAGCCGGCAGGACATGCAGAAGTTGTGATCGACGAAAAGTATAAAATCGTCACTACCCCCTGTTACATGTTGGATGCAACCATCGACCGGATTGCCGACGGAACAGAAAAGATGGTCCGGGCCCTGATCGAACTGATGTAAGGCGGAAAGAAAGAAACAGGGAAAACCTCAGGAAGAAAACGGTTTGTAATTTTTGCGTATGGACTGATCCAGATCAGAGGGTTTAAATGGTTTGCCCAGGTAATCATCCATCCCGCTGTCTATCAACTCCCTGATTTCTTCCCCGTAAAGGTTGGCAGTCATCGCAATGATCGGCACAGCATGCCTGCTTTTCCGTTTCAATTCAATCTTCCTTATTTCGCGGGTAGCCTGTAATCCGTCTATTCCGGGCATCTGAACATCCATCAGCACCAGATCAAAGGGACGGGAAGCAAATAACTTAACCGCTTCAAGGCCGTTGGCGGCAAGCTCTGCCTGATGCCCCAGCCTGGCAATATTCAACAGGGTTACCTTTTGATTGATGATATTGTCTTCGGCCAGAAGAATCCGGAGCGATTTTTTTATTGTCGGCTCGGACGGCTTCAGCTCCGAGGCTTTAGGAATGGCCTGACCGGCTTCTTCCGCATGGATGGTAAACCAGAAGAGCGAGCCTTTGCCTTCTTCACTGTAAACACCGATTTGACCGCCCATCATCCTAACCAGCAGTTTTGAAATGGCCAGTCCGAGGCCGGTTCCTCCGTATTCACGGGTAGTAGACATATCTGCCTGGGAAAAAGACTTAAACAGCTTTTTCCTGTTATCCTCAGAAATGCCGATACCGGAATCCTGTACTTCAAAACGGATCTTACGGCTTTGTTCGTAATCGGCTTCCGGAAATACACGCATCCTCACAAATCCTTTTTTTGTGAACTTGATCGCATTATTCCCGAGGTTAATAAGAATCTGACGTAAACGAAACGGATCGCCGAGCAAACGCACAGGAATGGCCTCGTCAACCTGTACACAAAACTCAAGATCTTTTTGCCGGGCACTGTATACCAGGATCTTATATATTTCATCCGTTTCCTGACGTAAATCATACAAGATCTTCTCACAATCAATCTGTCCGGCCTCCAGTTTGGAAAAATCCAGAATGTCATTTATAATTGTAAGCAGGGTTTCGCTGGAAATATCAACAATATCCAGGTATTCCAGCTGTTGGTCTGTCAGCTCCGTATGCTTCAGAATATCAATCATTCCTATAATTCCATTCAAAGGCGTACGGATCTCATGGCTCATATTAGCCAGAAAAAGTGCCTTGGCCCGCACGGCCTCTTCGGCAATATCCCTGGCTTTTTTAAGGTCTTCCTGACTCTTTTTCAGAGATATATGCGACTTAACCCGGGCACGGAGCTCCTCCGGGCTGAACGGTTTCAGGATATAATCCACCGCACCAAGCCGAAACCCTTCTACCAGGCTTTTTTCATCGCGTTGTGCCGTAAGAAAGATAACCGGGGTTTCCCTGTTGGGCGAATGCTGTTTAATCTGCCGGCACACGTCAAAGCCGTTGATGTCGGGCAAAACGATATCCAGCAAAATAAGATCAAAAACATGGGTTCTGGTCTTCAGTAAAGCCGCATCTCCGCTGCCGGCCGAAGCAATAAGGTAACGATCGGCCTGAAGAATTGACTTCATCAGTTCAATGTTTATGGCAACATCATCGACAATCAGAATTCGTGAATCTTGTTGGCTCTCTTTCATCATTCGTTGTTCTTTGTTTTTCGTACCAATTGCATGTCTTATATTGAAACAGCCTTTTACCGGAACCTGTTAATACACCCGATAATCTGCTGCGGATTACCCACCAGGCTGGCTGCATTGAGACGAACCGCTTCCCGTGGCATCCCGTAAACCGCACAGGATTTTTCATCCTGAGCCACACAAAATGCCCCTCTTTCTTTTAATTCCAGCATTCCCACGGCACCATCAACGCCCATCCCTGTAAGCAAAACAGCCAGGACTTTTAATCCATGCAGGACGGCGACAGAGTGAAACAACCGGTCTACAGACGGCCGCGGAAGATTATCGTTTTTCTCTTCCAGCAGATCACAAAAAAAATCTTCACCTACCTGCTTTACGATCAGATGGGAAAAACCATTCGCAACGTAAACATGACCGTTCCTGAGCCGTTCATTTTTCCCGGCCTCCTTAACCGGCAAAGCACAGTCTGCATTCAGTCTGTCAGCATAGCTTTTCGTGAATTCTCCGGGCATATGCTGTACAATAAGAATTGGAGGAAGGTCAGTGCGCAGGGCTTTTAACATCTCTGCAATCAACCCGGTTCCTCCCGTTGAAGCCCCGATCAGGATGATCCGCTTCACAGCAGCATCAGCAGAAGGCCCGGATAAAAACAGATCGGCTTTTGGCCCCTTAGTATTTTGTTTTCTGTAAAAAAACCGGTGACGGTTCACATTCTGCATGGATGCGGCCCTCACAGCATTCCGCAACAGCATCCCGAAATGTTCCAGTCCGGCAGGCGTCGAAAAACCGCTTTTGGTGACCACCTCTGCAGCTCCCAAAGCCAGGGCACGGATTCCCAGTTCTCTTCGCTCGGCGGTAAAGGAAGAAACGATAACCACCGGAATCGGATGCTGATTCATCAGTTTCTCCAGAAAAATCAGTCCTCCCATACGGGGCATTTCAAGATCGAGGGTGATCACGTCGGGAACCTCCTCCGCAATAACCCCCGCAGCCTCATAGGGATCAGCCACTGCCTTGAGCACAACAATGGCTGTATCCTGTTCCAGGAGACTTGTTAGGATTTCCCGGATACCGGCAGAATCGTCAACAACCAGCACACGTATTTTATTCTTTTGTCCCATAAGCAGACTGTTTATCAATATACTGAAGAAAAACTTCTCCCGTACCTGCATTAAGAAAGATCCGGCGTCCTTTGTTTCCCCCTGTACTCGATGCGATAAGCGGAATCCCGAATTCCCGAAGCAGGCGCCGGGCTATCAGCACATTCTTTTCTCCCACCTGAAAAAAACCATCTTCAGTAAGCAGACTGGCTCCTCCGAAAATCTTGGCCACCATATTCTTTTTCAAACATCCGTGATCAAGCATCTCCACAATAAGCCGGGGAATGGCCACATTACCGTAGCGGGGGGTTTCAAGTCCTTCTCCGTTCCAAAAAGGCAACATGTAATGATTCATCCCCCCCGATTTTCGCCTCTTGTCATACAAACATACAGCCACGCACGATCCCAGCAACGTGGTAATCCATCCCCCGTCCAGGACAACCAAAGCAGAAGGATACAAATGATATTTATGCTCAACTTTCAAATCAAAACCGTTCATCCGGATTCAACAAAAAACCGTCTAACTCTCCTTCTCCGGATAATCCCAGTTCAGGTATGCGCACACTCACTTCCAGGCCTCCGCCGTCCGGCCGGATAAGCCGTACTGTTCCGTTCAGCTGCTGCACACAGGCCTGAACGACGGACAGGCCCAAACCCTGTCCCGTATTCCTGGAATTAATACTCCAGTCCAGTTGTCTGAACCTGTCAAAAACCGACACCTCATTTTCTTCGGGAATTCCTTTCCCAAAATCCCGTATGGAAAACAGGACAAACGAATCCTGAATTTCCAGCCGTAACAGAATAATACCGCCGGGCATGCTGAACTTAATGGCGTTGCTCAGCAGATTTCTCATGATCAGTAAACAGGCCGTCTCATCGGTCACAAACCGACGCAGCCGTTCAACACCATCAGTACCCACCCGGATGTCAGCCGTCAATTGCGAAGAATCAAGCTCTTCACAAAAAAAGGCAACCGACTGCTTAAGCAGTTCAGGCAGGTTAACCGATACCGGAAGCAGATCTTCAATACCGGCTTCAAAGCGTGCGGCAGCAAAGATATTCCGGAGCTGAAAATCCAGGCTGAATGCCTCCCGGTATATCAGCCGGGCCATTTCTCTGGCCTCTCCCAGGGCTGCATCATCCAGGCTTTGGATTTGTTCAGACAAAGCCAGGATGCTTGAAAACGGGTTAATCAGCTCATTCGAGATGTTGCTGATAAAATGACTTTTAAAGGCTTCAGATTCTTTCAACCGTTTGTTCAGAGCATACAGCTCTGAAGACAACCGTTCATATGCCCCGATAAGTTCATCGCGTTTTCCGTTAGTTTCCTTTTGATTCATAGCTTACTTTCTTATAGACACCGGGTGCAACAAGGTTCAGCGGGATGTCGAACCCGATCAGCGACTCGGCATTACCAATAAATAAATAACCCTCCGGCTTCAGCCGGTCCAGCAAACAAGACAGAATCTTCCGCTGGTTTTCCCGGCTGAAATAGATAAGTGTATTGCGGATAAAGATCAGATGAAAGATCCCTGCCGGCAGCGATTTTTCATCCATCAGGTTGCAATACAGAAACAATACTTTTG
>JBFWIL010000098.1:0-8835 GCA_050256015.1 Mangrovibacterium sp.
CCGGACGAGCAGGCTTCGTTGATTTCAATATTGGTCACCGTGTTGTTTTGCACATAAACAGCTTTCATGTCCTGTCCGCCAATATCCAGGATAAATGAGACCTTCGGTTCCAGTTTTTGCGCTGCCATAAAATGAGCGACTGTTTCAACAATCCCGTGATCGATGTTTAACGCGGTACGGATCAGATCCTCACCGTAGCCGGTTACTGCAGAGCCCCGGATCGTTACTGTTTTTCCTTCTTTTTCAAGGTGTTGCTGAAAGATTCTTAAGCCTTCCAGGATGGTTTCCAGGGAATGGCCGTTATTGTTTTTATAAAATTGATACAGGATTTCCCCACGTTGATTGATGACTGCAATCTTTGCCGTTGTTGAGCCCGAATCTATCCCCAGGAAACAATGTTCTCCATTTACCGGGGTGTTTTGCGGAATCTGAATGATTTTCCGTTCATTGCGCCAGTTCTCAAACGCCTTGTTATTGGCAAATAAAGGTTGCAAACGGTTTTCTCCTCTTTGAACCGTTGGATTTGCACGGAGCTTTTTTAAAAAGCCGGAGAGCAAAATCGGTTTTTGGGACCCGGAGCAGGACAGTGCTGCTCCGAATGCCGTAAAAAGTTCGGCAGATGCGGGCAGAAGGGCATCGCTGCGATCGATCTTTAACTGTTTTAAAATGGCTTCCCTTAAATAGCTGATGTAGGTTAAAGGGCCTCCGCAAAATAAAAGCGGGGCGCTGATCGTACATCCCCGGGCCAGGGAATTGATCACCTGGCCGGCTACTGCTTCAAATACAGATGCTGCAATCTCTTCAATGCCGATCTTCCGGCTGATTAAGTTTTGCACGTCGGTTTTGGCAAACACCCCGCAGCGGGAAGCAACCGGATAGGTTTTTCGGGCCTTCCGGGCCAGACCGTCCAATCCGGAAACAGGAACATCGAGCAAGGTTGCCATTTGATCGATATAGGCCCCGGTACCTCCGGCACAGCTTCCGTTCATCCGGATGTCCGGTTTTTTCCGGTCATTAAACAAGACCAGCTTGGCATCCTCACCCCCGATATCGATCAGGCTTTTTACACCGGGATACTTTCTTTTGGCGATTGTACCGGCAGCAACCACCTCCTGTACGAAGGGAATGCCTGTCTTCTCAGCAATCCCCATCCCTGCCGAGCCGGAAAGGGTAATCCGCAAGAATTGTTCCCCTTCCTGATTTAAAATGTCCGACAGCAGTGTTTGCAACGTTTCGGCAATGTGCGTATTGTGACGTCTGTAAGCAGCGTAAACCACCGTATCAGTCTCATCAATCAAAACGACCTTAGCGGTCGTTGAACCCACATCGATCCCTAAACGCGTCATTTCCATAATTTTTGAGCAATGTTCTTTAATAACGGTATTAATCACAGAGCAAAAAGAAGAACTCCGTTTAATAAGGAGAAGGACTTATAACGGGATGCCTTCTCCCTATATTCCTATGGTTTAGCTGTTTGATGATCAGGCTTGCGACTTTTCCACAGATTTGGCTAATGCCGTGAATCCCCCGATCGCGATAATTGTGCCGCTGATCGCATCGTTCCATACATATCCCTCATCGATCTTAAGCGAAGGGATAAAAGCCGCAATGATCATCCATCCTCCCATGATCATACAGGTCCATGATGACCATTTTTTTTGTTTCAAAATGGTGTAGCCAATAATGGCAACAATAAGGCCGACCAATAAGTTATTCCATAAATTTGCGGTAGAACCGAATTTCAGGAATGCCGCTGTTATCAGCCATAAGCCAAGGATTGCAATTGTCCAGGCCTGCCATGAAACATTTTCTTTGTTTTTCATAATGACCTCCTTTTAAAAAGTTCTAATTTGTTTTGACATTTGAGTTTGACATTTGTGTCAAACTATGTAAAAAAAAATCAGCATGGTTTAAGCCAATTTTCAATAACAGACATGACATCTTTTTTTCGTGATATCATAAAATCATAAAATTTTTCTTCATTATGGTTGAAAATAAACTCCATAAAAATAGGCTTACTCAACAAGGGAAATACCGACATACCTATAATATTGGCATACAAGTCTTCAAGTTTGAATGGATTGATCTTTCCCTCTGCAATCTCCTTTTCAATTTGAATATTAAGCTTTTCAAAATTCAAATCCTGTATCTGGTTTTTTAACAGATTAATAATCCATTTTGCTTCCCGCTGCATTTCCATAAAAAGAAATCCGGGAATCATCGGATTATCCATTATAAGATCTGTATATTCGTTCACAAACATTTCTATTTTAGAAAACACAGGCATTTCGGCATTGATAATTTTTGAGAGGGTAGGTATTACTCTGCCCTGAACCGATTCCAATACTTTTTGAAAGAGGTGTGCTTTATTTCGGAAGTAATAGTGAAGTGAAGTCCTGCTAATATTTGCTTCATCAGCTATTTGTGACATTGTTGTGCCATCAACTCCATATTTCAGGAACACTTTATTCGCAGCTTCTATAATTCTTGTTTCCGGGTCCATTGTATTTTCTTACATTATTTCTTCTTGACACACAAGTCTGACAGGCTTGTCAAATATAAAAATAAAATATTAAATAGCAATAAGAATACGGGAAAGAATACCAAACATATCGTTTGACATTGAAAGAAAACAGGGAAGGCAATTCAATCGTAAAAATGGAATTCGATCTGACAGACAATGCAAATAAGTTAGAATAAATCTGACAGTTTTTCTCTTTTCAAACATCCTCTTTTTATTTGCGTAGGGGCTTTAAAAAGAAAAAACTAAAAAAAGAACTGGTTTTAATTTTTCTGACATCAAAAAATGAATGATCGCATGCTGATTTTGATATTTTAAAACAGTTTTAATTGCCCTTCGTCCTTTCTGTTTTTTTTATGTACATCCTGTTTGACATGTTTTGAATACATGAGGTTGAACTCATTGAGAAAAGATGAAGGTTTCATTTCTTTTTCGTTACCATACATCCGTCTCTTTTTGCAGCGGACGATTTGCAATTCGTCTTTAGCACGGGTCATGGCTACATAAAACAGGCGTCGTTCTTCTTCCATATCGGCATCTTCCCGGTTCAGGGGTGTAATGCCTTCTTCTGCTCCGGCGATGATGACTACAGGAAATTCCAGCCCCTTGGCCGCATGAAAAGTCAGTAACCGGACTCCGCCGCTGGTTAACCTGCCCATGTCGGTATAGGGAGACAAGACAAATTCACTGAAAAAGTCTGCTATACTTTTACCTGAAACTGAAGCCGATTTCAGTAACATTTCCCGTTTAATCAGCTCGTCGTCCGTTAATGAATCAGAAACCGGAACAAAGAAATCAAGCAACGGGGGCAAAATATGTCCGGGGCTGCATGTTTCAAAACCAGGCAAAATCTGTTGATACAATTGCAGCCATTCTTTCCATCGTGTGTCTTCGGAAAGGCCCTCAAAAGAGACGATGCCTTCCATGAAATTTTTCAGCAGAACCTGTTTTTTGATTTCCGTCAAATTTAAAAGATGGTCTGTCAAGTGCGAAAGGGCCACCACGTTGTTCCTGCTTTGAAACAATTGCAAAGCATCGGCCAGCACATTAAAAGGCGGTTCCGACAAAAAAGAAGAGCCATCGCTCAACAACACCGGGATACCTTTAGACTTCAAATGATTGATGATTTCAATCCCCATACGGTGTGTACGGTACAGCACGGCAATATCCGAAAAAGCATAATCATAGTCCGACAGCCTTTGTCCGATGGCTAAGGAATCAACGCCGCCGACATAATTCAACACCTGATTCGCAATATAGTCGGCTTCCTCAAAGGCGTTTTTCGCCACATATTGTATGACTTCCGCAGGTGAAGTTTTTACCGCTTCTGCTTGAGTTTCACCAGCGGATGAGTTATGCCGGATCAACTCGCCGGCTGCGTTGAGAATATTGGGAGGCGTCCGGTAATTTTTTTGCAAAACAATCCGTGTGGCCTGCAAATCCTCTTCCGCTTTGTAAAACAACCGGATGTCGGAACCCCGAAATCTGTAGATGGACTGATTGGGGTCTCCGATGACGAAAACATGTTTCCCTGTGGCAAGCAACCGGACAAACTCATACTGTACGGTATTAATATCCTGAAACTCATCGACGGCTAGGCACTTGTACCGGTGGGTAATGTTGTCTTTTGCATTTTGTAGATAACGATTTACCTCCCAGATGAGTGCAGACAAATCAACAACGTGATTTTCCTCAAGAAATTGATGATAAGCATCAAAATATTTCAAAAATGCTCCCTTATCCGGTTCCATGCCTTCATAATATTTCTCATAAGCATGGGAAAATTTGTTTCTTTCTGCTTTATCCATTCCGGGAAAAAAAATGCGAAACAGGCCGATGCGGTTATTGGAGTCATAAATTGAGTGCAACTCCGGGTGTATTTTTTTTAAAAAAGCATAGGCTATGGCGTGAAAAGTCCCAACCAATACCTGTTTGGCTTTCTCTCCAATTTGTTTTTGCAACCGTTCTTTGAGTTCATCCGCAGCTTTGTTGGTAAAAGTCACAGCAATCACTTCCTCAGGCTGAATGTCTCGTTGTTCTATCTGATAGGCAATCCACTGAATTAGGGTATTGGTTTTTCCGGTTCCCGGTCCGGCAATCACCAACGTATTTTTTTCTTCCTCGATGGCTTGTTGCTGCCGGGTATTGGGTTTCATCCCTGTTGGCTTTTCACCCGGTGCTTCTATGGCTTTCTCGATAAATACAGTTTCTTTTTTAGGAATATCCGGGATGGGCATCTCTTCTTTAAAGAGGTCAACTTGGCCCGTAAAACGGGCAATTTCACCAGGATTGAATAAGGAAATAACACCATATTCGCCGTCGTAGCCTCCCCGGGGATGAACTTCTTCTTCGCGTAAGCGGCGAATGGCTTCGGTAAGCAATCCATTGGATTTGGATTTAATTTCTTCAAGCGGGACCACATGCAGCAAATCAAACTCATTACCGAAAGTAGAGATCAGCCGTGTGAAATTTTGCATGACGGCTATGGAAGAAGAGGAAGTTTTTTTAATTTGGGCAATAATTTCCGGCAAGGGAACTATGTATTTAAAACCCAGTGCATTGGCCGGCTTTTTTGCTACTTCCCGGTCTGCCAGCGTGACAACCCGGTTGAGCACACCAATGGTCAGTGGTTTCCCGCAAACGGGACAGATATTGTTCAGTTTCATGCTTTCCTGCGGGGTCAGAGAAATGTTGCATTTCCGGTGGCCGTCTAAATGGTATTTGCCTTCCTGCGGGAAAAACTCATAAGTGCCACAAAAGCCCCTGCGGCTTTTCAAAGCTTCAAACATTGCGTAGTAGGAAAACTCCGTGTTGAAGATGTTGGCTTCCCTTCCCAGTTTCTGTGGAGAATGGGCATCAGAGTTGGAAACCAGGGCATACCGGTCCAGCGAAGATAATTTCCAGTTCATAGCCGGGTCGGAAGATAAACCGGTTTCCAGGGCGAAGATGTGTTCCGACAAATCGCGGAAACATTCTTCAATGCTGTCATAGCCACCTTTTGAACCCAATGTGGAAAACCACGGCGTCCAGACGTGTGCCGGAATCAGGTGAGCATCTTTTGAAGTTTCGAGGACAATTTCCAGCAGATCCCTTGACGGAAGTCCCAAAATAGGTCGTCCGTCTGAAGCCAGATTCCCGATTTGGCTTAACCGGGCATTGATTTTTTTTGCTATCTCAAAATCAGGTGCCAGCACGACATTGTGGTTCTTCCTGACTTTTTCTCCATATTTATAAATGGAAGAAATTTCCGTGCTTAAACAAAATCGTACATCAAGGCCTTTGGCCTTTATGCCGGGCAGTCCTTCCTCTTCGGGTGGCTCTTTCAGCCTAAAAAGTCCGTTTCCTTCGGGTTCCAGCTTTTCTTCCAATTCCGTTATCCACCCCGGATGCGTGAAATCGCCGGTACCAACCACGTTGATGCCTTTGATCCTTGCCCATTGGTAAAGTGATTCGAGGTTGAGATTTTTACTTGTTGCCCTTGAATAATGAGAATGTACATGAAAATCGGCAAAATACTTCATGAAAAATGAATTTTTTTAAAGATAGCAAATGTCCAAAAGCAGTACAAGATTTATCGAATGATTCATTACTTCGGTTGTATTTAATTTCCGGCCTCAGCAGAGCTTCCATATCTCCAGTAAATTCAGTACTCTTTTCTTTTTCTTCTATATTAAGTAAGAACTCTTTTTTGCTTGGAGGTCTTTTCCTCGTTGCAAACGATGTGTATTCCTTAAAACAAGTTATAATTTGCTCAAAGTCTAAATCAATATTTTGCTGGGAGTAATCTAACCTGATTAATTCATAAACTTAAATTTCGGAAAATTTTCAGCGAAAATGATCTGGATATTTTTCGTTATAGGTCAGATCATCCATTCTGGCGAGCATGAAGGCAAGGGGAAACCATGTTTTTCTGTTCCCAAAATGGGGAATTCTGGAGTATTTTTTCACATGTGGATACAGCTTTTCCATACAGCACAGTGCCGTTCCGGACTAAGAGTCTTTATTTTTCCGGGGTTTACTGCCAGGGCTAAATCGCAATAAGGACAGCATCTCAAAAGCTTTAACCTGTACCTCTTTGGTGTTGCATGACACCGGGAATTCGATTTTTATTTAAAATATCGATAATGTTTTCCATCTGTATAATTTAAACGGTTTAGGGTAAAGTCCTCTGTTTTAATTGTTCCACGAATTTATTGATGCGGTCCATTTCGTCCGTGATATGAATACGTTGCGGGCATAATGGTTCGCATTTTCCACAATGAATACAGTGATTGGCCTGCCTTAACTTTGGAACAGTGCGGTCATACCCGATCAGAAAGGCCCGTCGTGCTTTTTTATAATTTTCATCCTGCCTGCTTTTGGGATAATTACCTTCGTTGATACAACGATTGTAATGAACAAAAATACCGGGGATATCGATTCCATAGGGACAAGGCATACAATAATCGCATTCGGTGCATGCGATTAAAGGGTATTGCAGAATCATTTGGGCAACCTCCTCAAGAAGTTCTTTTTCTTTATCCGTAACCGGCACCAGGGGGGAATAAGTGTGCAAATTATCGACCAGATGCTCTTTGTACGTCATACCACTCAAAACGGTCAAGACATCAGAAGGCGAACCGGCATACCGGAAAGCCCATGAAGCGATGCTTTCTTCCGGGCGTTGCTGTTTCAGCTTGCCGGCTATAAAGGTCGGAATTTTTGCTAACCGTCCGCCGAGAAGCGGCTCCATAATTACAGCCGGAATATTGCGTTTTGCCAGTTCGTTGTACAGATACTCTGCATTGACATTCCACCCCGAAGCATGTTCCCAGTCAACGTAATTCAATTGGATTTGTACAAAATCCCATTTTACATCCATGGCTAGTAACTGATCAAAAACCTTGACATCACCATGAAATGACCATCCCAGATTTCTAATTCTGCCAGCTTCGCGTTCTTTTAATAGAAAATCGAGTACGCCATTATCGATAAATCGATTACTAAAATCCTGCATCCCGTTACCCAAACCTACTGCGTGCAACAGGTAATAGTCGATATAATCCACCTGCAATTCCTTAAATGAATTGTGGTACATAGCAACGGATGCCTCGCGTGATCGGTCTCCCGGCCGGTGAGTTGACATTTTGGTTGCAATGAAAAATTTATCCCTGGGGTGACGACTAAGCGCTATGCCTGTTGTACGTTCCGACAATCCTCTTCCGTAAACGGGTGCTGTATCAAAATAATTAACCCCTTTCTCAATCGCTATGTCAACAAGATCATTCCAGGTATCCTGGTCTATTTCCTCTTCTGTTTCACTTATTTTACGTACGGGCAACCGCATACAACCATAACCAAGAAGCGAAACCTTATCCCCGGTATTCGGATTGACCCGATATTCCATTTTTTCGGGAGAAATATCCGACAGTGACAGCGCTCCCTCTGTCAAGACAGTCTGATTTTTAGGTTTACATCCGTAAGCAAGGGTAGCAGAAGTAGCTGCAACGCTTCCCAAAACCTTAAGAAAGTCCTTCCGGTTTATATTTTTTTTGTCTTTCATTGATTTTTATTTTGCGTTAGACAGTACGGTGTCTTTCAATTCCTTCCACAAAAATGGCACTAAAAGGACGGGCCGGACATAGGTTTTCACAGGTTCCGCAACCAATGCAACGTTCCGTGTTGACTGCAGGTATCTTTTGTGATTCGGGGTCGTTCGGATCTGATGCGATCATTTCAATTGCCCCTGACGGACAATGACGGGCGCAGTTACCGCAGGCAACATCATCGGTGATGACTACACAATTATCCCGCATCCAAACAGCATAACCAATCTGTATGGCAGATTTTTCAGCTTTCGTAATTAAGGTGATTGCCCCGGTTGGACATACCTCAGAACATTCAGTACATTCAGGACGGCAATACCCCCTTTCATAAGACATCTCCGGCTGCATCAAGGTCATCAGGTTCCCCGAAGGTCTTAACACATGGTTTGGACAAGTTGATATGCAAAGGCCACAGGCAGTGCAATGTTCAGCAAAGTTTTTTGCACTTAAAGAACCCGGAGGAGTGACAGGCGTTGTCCGGTTCGGAATTTTTTTCTTTTCGATAACGGCCAGTCCTCCTTCTGCGATTTTCTCCTGGGCTTTCAACGTACCTGAAAAAGCAAGTAAAGTGGCCATTGAAAGGAATGTCCGGCGGGAATTGTTTCTTTCATTGGGAGAAACGGTAACCGTTTTTAATTCGGATGATTTTGCTTTGTAGAAAGGAAGATACTGTATGGCATCCCGGCTACATTTTTCAATACAATCCATGCAGGTAACACAACGGCTGTA
>JBFWIL010000099.1:0-8821 GCA_050256015.1 Mangrovibacterium sp.
GATCTCCGGCCCTTCTGTCGATTCTCCTTCCACATACAGGGCAGAATTACCATCAGCAACAACTTTTTCCACCATAACCACATTTCCGTTTCGGGGATCGAGCAACGGACCATGCCCCATGAACATTTGTTTCCGTACATCCTGATCTTCAAACAGATCCATTACAGATTCCCTGGTCTGGAATCCGTTCTGGGGCGTATAGGGCAGTCCGAACAAGCCTCCGCTAATACCTGGAAGCACTTTCTGTACAATCGGATGCCCCAACCCTCCGGAAATATTTGGTGTATAGACGCCGCCAAAGATAAACTCGGCGTTCTCATCGTTGTCATAGACAAAATTATCGAAATAATCATCCAGCAACTGATAGGCACCGGAGGCAAAAACCAGGTCACAGTAAGTAATCACCTCATCCCAGTACGACTGTCCGGTATACACCTCCCCGTTCAGATATACCGTAGCCAGCAAGGTATAAACAGCCTCTTTCGTAATCCGTCCGTAGTATTCGCTGCCCACATTCTTCTGAGAGGGAAGCGCTTCTGCTGCTTCCTTCAGTTCGGTAACAACAAATTCAAAAACTTCCGCACGGGTATTTTGCGGAGGCAGGTCATTCGGATCGACTTTGGCCCCGGTAAATACGGGCACATTGCCAAACAGGTCCATCAGAAAAAAGTAAGCATAAGCACGCAAGGCACGAAGTTCAGCCACAGGCCCTTCCAGTCCTTCAAGGCCGCTGCTTTCCAGCGAAGCCAGCAAAGCATTGGCCTGTCCAACCGTTGCGAAAAAAGTATTCCAGGCGGATGACATATAGGAATGATCGGCATCCCACTTATGCTCGGTGAGCTGTTCATAAGCATCGCCCGACCACCATCCCTGAATTTTTCCGGTCACCAGTACCTGGTCGGCCGACAGTTCCATAATACGATAGGAAGTCCCCATACCGGTAATCGATGCAAAATTACGGTAAATTCCGGAAAGCGAAGAAAGCACCTGGGTTTCGCCTTCATAATAGGTTTCTGCCACATATTCCGAATAGACATCTTCATCAAGCGTACAGCCGGGCATCCAGAAGGAAAAAGCCAGCAGCAGGAGCAGATAAATTTTATAGGATCTGATTATTTTCATAAGTATCTTTTTTTATATCAGTTAAATTCTTGATTCTTCCGCTATTAAAAGGTAATACTGGCTCCGATCATAAACACACGGGGCCTGGGATAAGCCAGGTAGTCGATCCCGATGGGAGCAGTTCCGCCACGATTCGTGTTGGTGCGCACTTCCGGGTCAAAACCGGAATAACCGGTAATAACCAACAGATTCTGGCCGGTAACATACAAGCGGGCCTTGTTAATAAAGGGAACATTGCCGGTATTGAACGTATAGCCAATGCTGAGGTTGTCCAACCTCAGGTAACTGCCGTCTTCAATCCAGCGTGAAGAATACTGGGCCTGCTGTTCGTGCGATACCCCGCTGGCCACAGCCGAACGCAGCACATTTACTCCGGGGGTTGGTTTGGTATAGCCAAACTCGGCGGCCGTATTGTTAAAAACATCGTTCCCCACGACGCCGCGGAAGGAAAGGGAAGCATCAAAACGTTTCCATACAAAGTTGCTGGAAAAGCCAAAAGTAAAGTCGGGATTAGCATCACCGATAATGACATCGTCCGGCCCATCGATTCCGTCTTCATCCAGGTAAATTTCCATGCCTTCTTCATCGAAACCCAAAAATTTGGGCCCGATAAAGGTACCTATGGGCAGTCCGGGACGGATTACCTGGGCACTTTCATCGTCATTCAATAGTCCGGAGGGCGGAGCCGTATTGATTTCATCCCTTGTAAACTGATCGTTTGAAAGGGAAATCACCTCATTGACATTCCGGGCAAAATTAAAACTGGCCTTCCACTGGAAATCATTCGAACTGATCAGTGTTCCGTTTATTGCAAATTCAAACCCTTTGTTTTCCACTTCACCCACATTGGCCCACTGGCTGGTGACCACGGAAGGAGAAGCCGTGGAAAATTGCAGCAACAGGTTGTCTGTTTTTTTCTTATACAGATCAACCGTTCCCGAGAAACGCCCGTCAAACAGTTCCCAGTCAACTCCCAGGTTAAGCTGGGTGGTTTCCTCCCATTGCAGATCCGGATTGGCATAACTGCTTGGCAACACGCTGGGGATGGCCACCCCGCCAAGGACGTAGATAGAAGAGCCGCTGACCGTGAGCTGTTCACGGTACAGGTTATTGGGAATTTCCTGGTTACCGGTTACCCCATAACCCAAACGGAGTTTCAGATTGGTAACCTTTTCGCTGTTAAAGAAAGGTTCCTCGTTGATGTTCCAGGCAAAAGCCCCGGAGGGGAAAAGTCCCCAGCGGTTGTTTTCACCGAACCGGCTGGAACCGTCATCACGAATGGTCACCGTAAACAAATAACGGTCTTTCATTTTCAGGTTCAAACGACCGTATACGGAACTCAACCGGTTGGCACTCTTATAGGAAGTATTCGAAAGAATGCTCCCCGACTGGATCAGGTTCCACTTGGTAGCATCCGACACAAACTGATTGGCCAGGGTATAGGTGTTTTGAGTAACATAGCGATAGAAAGAATACCCCACCAAGGCACTGAAACTGGTGTTTTCATTGAAGTCCTTCGAGAAATTCAGATTGGTTTCAATGGTGTTGCTGGTATTTTTCAGTTTACTGATGGAAGCCCTTCCGTTCTCGGCTTCAGCCATCGGATGGCTTGAAGGAATATGAATATAACGTTCTACAGCCTCATCGGTATGTCCCAGACTGACCGAAATGCTCAGCGGATCCAGAATGTTGTATGTAAAAGAGGCGCTGCCAATGAAGTTATCCGTATGACTTTCATCGGTCACTTCTTTCCAGGATACCGGATTTACGCGGAGTTCCCCCAGTTGGTAATAGCTGCCGTCCTGGTTGTATACCGGTAAAGTCGGAGCCCAGCGAATAGCATCTTTCAAAATATTTCCCCCTTCATTGGCCACGTTTGAAGAGACCGGGGCATCGTCGTTTATGATCTTGGCATAGGTCAGGTTGATACCGATGTTCAGCTTCCCGTCCATAGCCTTGTGATTGGCATTCAGCCGGGCGGTGTATTTTTCCAGCTGAGAAGACAGTATAATTCCTTCCTGGGAACTGTAGCCCAGAGATGCCCGGTAATTGCTGTTGGCCGAACCTCCGCCGAACGACAGGCTGTGGTTATGGCTCAGGGCCGTACGGAAAATGGCATCCTGCCAGTCTGTATTGGCTCCTTCATCGGGATAGGCATAACCATTCTTTTCCGCATAATCACGATATTCATCAGCCGAAAGAACATCCATTTTTTCGCGGATAGACGACATCCCGAAGTAAGTATCGTAGGTCACGGTTTCACCAAGTTCCTTCTTGCTTTTCGTGGTGATAAGAATCACCCCATTAGCTCCCCGTGAACCGTATATGGCCGTAGCCGAAGCATCCTTGAGTATATCAATCGACTCAATGTCGGCCGGGTTCAGTGTGTTCAGAGGATTGGAACCTTCCGAAGAAAACGGGGAAGTACCGGTTTCTCCGGACACATTAACATACAGATTGGCCGAATTGAACTGCATAGGAATACCGTCTATTACATACAACGGATCATTGCCGGCAGAGATGGAACTGGTTCCCCGGATTCGCACCGTGGAAGCAGCCCCGGGACGTCCGCTGCTCTGCACAATGTCCACCCCGGCAATCTTTCCCTGGATAAGCTGTTCGGGAGCAGCCGTTACCCCGATGTTGAAGTCTTCACTTTTAATGGACGACATGGCCCCGGTCACATCCCGTTTTTTCACCACCCCGTAGCCGATAGCGACCACCTCGTCCAGGCCGATGGTTGCCTCTTCCATCGTGATGTTAAAAACACTTTGGGTGCCCACCAACACTTCCCGGGTCTTCATGCCCACAAAAGAAAAGACCAGGGTCGATTCGGAAGACACAGCAGGCAGGGTGAAGTTCCCGTCCGCATCGGTAATGGTTCCCGTGTTCGTTCCTTTTACCACTATGGTGGCACCAGGAATGGGCTCGCCATTGGAAGAAACAATCTGTCCTCTTATTGAACCCTGCTGATTCACAGGAAGATAACTCTCACTCCGGGTGATCACCACATTCTTGCCCACAAATTCAAACTCATAACCACGCTCATCCAGGATCTCGTGCAAAACTTTTTCCACAGAACTTTCCCGGAAAGACAGGGAAATCTGTTCCTGATCCTTCAACAGTTCACTGGGCACCAGAAATCCGATATTCAACTGGTTTTCCATCTGTTCAAAAATCTCGGTAAGATTCGCCTTTTCAAACTGCATGGTTAGTTTTCCCGACTGGGAGCTGGCCGGGCTTGCATAACCGGCAAAAACCAAGAGCCAGACTAAAAACAAGGTAAAACGCATCATAAGACACAGCTTTTTTAGATAATAACGGGTTTGCCCGTCAATCACAGATTTTTTTTTCATAAATTTGTACTGTTACATGTATATTAAATTGTTAAGGGATGGGTAGTCCCTTGTTCACAGCGGGCAATATGGCTTGTATTGCCCGCTTTTTATTTCAGGTAGATCGTATCCGGTTCCGGGAACCTTTCCTCCCGGGTCACCTTCATAGGAATGGACAGCTTAAGCATGGTCAGCACATCGCCAATAGAGGTTTCCCGGTGAAAAGTACCCGAGAAACGGTACTTTCGGGCCAATTCATCATCTTCATAAATAAATCTTACATGATAAATACGTTCAAGTTTTTTAGTGATCTCACCCAGGGTTTCATCACGGAAAATGACCTTACCGTCTTTCCATGCCGTGTACAGCTCGGTGTCGACATCCCGGACCGCCACCTGCCGGGTATACAGATCCAGCTGAACCTGCTGGCCGGGCCGGAGCATGTACTTTTTTCCCCCGCCGACATCAAATTCCACTTTTCCTTCTTCCAGGGTAGCCTGGCAAAGCCCGGGTTCCGCCAGCACGTTAAAGCGGGTTCCCAATACCCGGATGCTGGCATTGCAGGTACGAACCAGAAAGGGATGCGACTCATCACGGGCCACATCAAAATAGGCCTCTCCCTTTAGGCTGACTTCCCGGTGCCTGCTGCTGAATGCCGATCCGTAGTTCAGCATGGATCCCTGCCGCAAATAAACCCGGGTTCCGTCAGGAAGCGTAAGCAGGGAATTTTCATTTTGTCCGGCCGAAACGGCAAACACCTGTTCCGGAAAAGAACCGTATCCCCGATAATAGGTCCGTGCCCCCCACCAGCCCATACCGAGCAGAATCAAAACAACAGCTGCACGCCAGAACACAGAACGCAGGCTGCCAAGTTTATCCGGCTTTTCTCTTTTTTTAATTTTTTCCCAAAGATCAGTGAACCCGGCTGTATCCTTTTTTTCTTTCAGCTGAGCTGACCAGATCCACAAACGGGTATAATCGGACAACATATTCCGGTGCTCCCTGTTTTCTGTCCACTCCTCAAGAGCCTTCAATTCATCAGAATCAGCTTTTCGCTGAAAATAATGCAGGATACTCTTTTCTATTTTTTCATTAATAAGCATATGCATTAATTGATACAGTAAAAACACATCCGCCTTTATCAACCCTACATATGCAAATACTTTTTTTTCTGTCAGGCGGGAAGTGCCAAACAAAAGGGGGAAATTGCATAAGCCATAACTTGTCTTTACAACTGAATTACGAAAAAACTACAGACAGAGAGAAAAAATCAGGAAAACACGTATTCCCGGCCTGTTTTCTGTCCCGGCACCTTTCGACAGATAAGGAGCCAGCTCCTGCCGCAATTTCCGGAGAGCCCGGGTCATGTTGGCTTCAACAGCCTTTACGGAAATCTGAAGCTTTGCGGCAATCTGGCTGTTGCTTAAATCCTCAAAGCGACTCAGAGAAAAGACCTCCCGACACTGGGGGCTCAGCCGGGCAACAGCCTCATGGATCCGCTCAGCCAATTCCCGGTAAAGCAAAATGTCTTCCCCTGTTTCACTAAGCATCCTGTGCCGTAGGAGAACTGACAAATATTCCTCCCCGCCGTTTTCCTGTAATAATTTGCGCCGGTCACGCAACAGGTTCAGGCAACGGTTACGAACCAGGATAAACAGATAATTCCTGATTTCCGGATCCGTCTTCAGATACACCTCTTTTTCCCAGAGCCTGATAAAAGATTCCTGAACCACTTCTTTTGCTTCATCCTCATGATGTAAAAAATGAACAGCAACCTGATAATAAAAATTGAAAAACCTGTGATAGATTGTTTCAAAATCCTTCCTCTTTTTTAAATCACCTGATCCCTTAGTCATTTATCCCTATCAAGTTTAGGTCTGCCAAAAACTTATTTTTAGGTACTAAAAATACGGATTTCACAAACAAAACGACAAATACAGGTATTCTTTTTATTTGGAAGCACAAGCTTTCTACAAAAAAAATGATCTAAAATCAAATATTGTATCTTCACAAAATTCTATTCCCGGATTTATCACCGGAGAAGAATATGATCACCCTTTGCCCATTTTTTTTGCCACTCGGAATATCTGTCCAGCACCTCCAGGGGAGCATAGGAATACCAGCTATAGCCGCTTCTCCTTTCCCTTCCCAGATCACTTATATGATAAACGATCAGTCTGTCCCGATCACAAAAGATCGGACGTCCGGTATTAAGTTCATAATATCTTGTCCAGATCGGAGGTGCATTCAGATCATGTACGATCCGTCTGTCAAAGTTATGAACTTTATATTTCGATATATATTTGGGGGCAGTCGGATCATCAATACATCTTGTATTTAATATTTTCGATTCGCCGAACCATTTCACGGCTCCCTGCACGGCAGCAATAATCCGGTTATCCGGATGCTCAATGCTCATTAGAAAAAGAACGACGGGGGCACTTTCACCACTACATAAACAAGGAGGTTCAAAAGTCCGGGCCCAGGCCGGTTTGAGGGTAACCTCGTCATGCTGCTGGCACCAGACCTTACGCTCTCCGTTTTCAACGATCTGTGTTTTCAGGATGCAGTCCAGTCCTTTTGAAAATGCTGTTTTCACCCATTCACGACGGGCATCATCAACAAAGGAAAAAGACGGGTCTTTATCCAGGATACGATTAAGCGTATTCATAATTCCGATATAAGCACCATCATTAAAAGTGATATGTGCGCTATAACCGGCATTTCCCGGCAAAAACGGATAATACTGGGGCCAGCCGCCATTTCCATACTGGGCGGAAAGAATAAAATCAATTCCTTTCAGACATCCTTCCTTAAATCGTTCCTGATGTGTCAGGGTATAGGCCTGTGCCAGGTAATCAACCTGCGTGTAGGTTGTTCCGTTATCAAATGTGGTATGCAGAACAGACTTGGTATCCAGTAGTTTTTGTTTTTGTTCGTCACTCAAAATAGCACGCATATCGTAATTCTTCGCCCACCCGCCATTACTCTTCTGAAAAAGAAGTATGTTATCAGCAATTTTAATAATCTCTGTTTCTTCATACCGGGGCTTATCCGGTAATGGTTGAATGACATATTCATCGGCAAAAAAATCATACCAATGATGAACACTGTCCTCAAAAGGACTTGTGTCTATCTTTACGGATTCCCTGTTCTTTTCTTCTTTTTGTGCATACACGGACAGATTGCTGCACATCAGGAATACTGATAGAAAAGAGCTAAATAATAATAACGATTTTTTAATCATAACTGACATGTTTAGTTCAATGTTCAAAATTAAATGAATCTTCTATTCTTTTCGAAAGGGTACCTACCCCGAAACCCAATTATTGGTCAATAAATTAGTCGCTCGGTCCACAAAAGTTGCCAACATGTTGTTTATTCCCTGGCAACCAATTCCCACGAAGCGTCCTGGCGTTTTGTCTTGTGTCTTGATACTTGATACTTGTGTCTCTTTTTTAATCGCTGATCGTAATTCATTTAGAATCTTTCATTAATCACACTATTATAAATCGACCCGAAGGTGAAACGCAATCCGATCTCTCCATTGATTTCATAGGCAGTAGATTGCTTCCTGCGTTTTAAAAGTACATCCTCCAGAGAAGAGTTTTCTCCCATTGGAAGGTAGAGCTGGTCATGGATCAACTGAGCCTCAATTTCACCATAGATTGAGAATTGTTTAGTCAGCCTGACTGAAAATTTCGAATCCAGGGTTAACCGGTTTTTGGTAAAGTCATGAAAATAATTCATTCCTTCAAGACTGGATTCAATGGTACCCCAGGGTTGCACCAGTTCAAGATTCAGTTTTAAAGCTTCATAATATAAAACCTCGCTTGTTTTTTCATAAATAGTTTCTTCATTATAAACGTAGGTATGAATACCTGTTTTATACCGAAGGGTAAAAATTTTCCGGTTACTGATATCCCATGGGAAAATATTATACTCCATAGCACCGTAGAACCGGAATGCATTCTTAATGTTCAGATAAGTTTTTGATTCATAACCGGCAAATATTCCTGCAGACCAGCGTGTAGTGAGACTCTTGATATAATTGGCCAATATGTCGCTTTCATTTTGTTTATTCACGATTTTCTCACCATCCTCGAAAAAATTCTCCCGGTCTGTTTGGTAACTTCCTTCAATCCGGGTTTTCCAGGCTTCAGTCACTTTTTCAATCCGAATCTCAGAATTGATGGTATATTCACTCTTGCTTTCTTCCTTTTGAAAATCACTGCCTGCTTCAATTCTGAAAACCCACTTTTTCCACGGGTCATCCAATTCAATGTTCGTTGAGCGTTCCTTTGTGCTCAAATCAACTTCAACCTGGTCAAAATAATCAGTCTTTGAATAATATTGCAGAATTC
>JBFWIL010000100.1:0-8786 GCA_050256015.1 Mangrovibacterium sp.
CATAATATCACCTTTCCTTTCATCGGTAAAAAAGCCCAGGGAAAGAGAAACCATCTTCCGGTAAATCCGGCTCCGGATATCGCGAACCACCCCGTTCCTGATCCCGATCATGGCATAACTGGCCAGATAGGTAAAACCCGTTTTAAGCAGTACCATCAGTATAATAAACAGACCTATATAGATAAGGGCGGTCGGTTTTCCGAGGCTGTCCATCACCCAGGTAATGAAATATGCCAGCCGGTTGCCTATCGATTCCACCGTAAATTCAAAAGGATGAAGCTCCCGTACTTCCTGGGCCGTCCCGAAAAGGATACCCAGCACAGGGCCCAGCAGGGTAAACGAAAAGGCACCAAAAATGGCAGCCAGCAGGTTAAACAGAAAATTAAGGGCAACCTTCCCCTTGTAGGGAGGCAAAAATCTTCGCAGCAGTCTTATTAAATCTTTCACACGTTATAAAAAATAAGAGCGTTAGCATACGGAAATACACAATTTACAGATAAACAGGCTAAAACACACCGGTGTAATTCCGCGGACTGATTTGTTTCAGCTCGGTCTTCAACTGCTCGCTCACATCCAGGCTGTCGATAAACCGGGCAATCAGTTCGCGGTCAATAGGCTTATTAGTGCGTGTCAGCTGTTTTAAGGCCTCATAGGGATGCGGATAGGCTTCCCTACGCAGGATGGTCTGTATGGCCTCGGCCACCACCGCCCAGTTTTTATCCAGATCGGCCTCGATGGCCGGCTTATTAATGATCAGCTTATCCAGGCCCTTCAGGGTAGACTGCATGGCAATGAGCGTATGTCCGAAGGGAACGCCAATATTACGGATCACTGTAGAATCGGTGAGGTCACGCTGCAGACGCGAAACGGGCAGTTTGGCAGAAAGATGTTCAAACAGGGCGTTGGCCAGGCCAATGTTCCCTTCCGAATTCTCAAAATCGATAGGATTGACCTTATGCGGCATAGCCGAAGAACCGACTTCGCCTTCCCGGATCTTTTGCTTAAAGTAATCCATGGAGATGTAAGTCCACAGATCCCGGTCCAGATCCAGGATTACGTGGTTAATCCGCTTCAGCACATCGAACACGGCCGAATGATTGTCGTAATGGGTGATCTGAGTGGTATGCCGGGCCCTCACCAGTTGCAGCTGATCCTTCAAAAAACGGTCGGCAAAAGCCGGCCAGTCAATCTGCGGATAAGCTACCCTGTGGGCGTTGAAATTACCCGTAGCCCCCCCGAACTTGGCATCACAGGAAAGCGACCGGAGTTGTTCCAGCTGAATGCGGATCCGTTCGGCAAAAACCAGGATTTCCTTTCCCAGCTTGGTCGGAGAAGCAGGCTGCCCGTGGGTTCGGGCCAGCATGGGCACATCTTTCCATGCTCCGGCCAGACTTTCCAGTTTCCCGATCAGTTCCTCAAGGAGTGGATAATAGACATCGGCCAGGGCATCCTGAACAGAACGGGGCACAGCTGTATTGTTAATGTCCTGGGAAGTCAGTCCGAAATGGATAAACTCCTTGTACGGGGCCATGCCCAAACGGTCAAAAGCCTCTTTCAGGAAATACTCAACCGCCTTCACATCGTGATTGGTTGTTTTTTCAATTTCCTTAACCCGCTGTGCTTCTTCCGGTCCGAACTGTTCAACCAGCTCCCTGAGACTACAAAACAGCTGCGGGTCAACATCTGCAAGCTGTGGCAAAGGCAACCGGCAAAGAGCTATAAAATATTCCACCTCCACCAATACGCGGTAACGAATCAGTGCAAATTCGGAAAAATAACGGTCGAGTTTTCCGGTCTTTGACCGGTAGCGGCCGTCTACAGGCGAAATGGCCGTAAGCATATTCAAATCCATGGTCATCATCAGTTTTCGGGGCTAAAGGTAATAAATATTTCCCGGTGTCAGGCAGTCTGGCCTTTCCCATATTCTCCTTCAGTGAATACGCTGTTTCTGCTTAAAAAATCATTAACTTTGATCGTCCGGGAAGATACAAAACCAACGATTGTGAAGCGGGTACGGACAGTTTGATAAAACCATAATAACAACAAACAATGCAAGCTTTCAGACACATCATCGCAATTCTGTTAACCGTCATACTGCTTCCCCTGCTTATGCAGGCATCGGAACCGGACGGCACAACAGGGAAAGAAGCGGGAAAAACGGAGGAGAAAGCACGGGTATTTAAGCTGAACATCCGGAAAAACATCAGCCCCGGCATGTGGAGGCAAACTCTTCAGGCATTCCGGCAAGCCGACAGTCTGAAAGCAGATCTTTTCCTGATTCACATGAATACTTACGGAGGCACTGTACCCGACGCAGATTCCATCCGCACAAGAATTCTGAACAGCTCCATTCCCGTTTATGTATTTATTGATAACAATGCAGCAAGCGCCGGGGCATTGATCTCCATTGCCTGCGACAGCATTTACATGCGGCCCGGTTCATCGATCGGAGCGGCCACCGTGGTAAACCAAACCGGACAGCAGATGCCCGACAAATACCAGTCGTACATGCGCTCCATTATGCGGGCCACGGCCGAAGCACACGGGGGCGACACGGTGGTCCAGGCAGGCGACACCATTTTCCGCTGGTTCCGCGATCCCGCAATAGCCGAAGCCATGGTCGACGAAAGCATTTTTCTGCCGGGTATTATTGACACCGGCAAGGTGCTCACCCTCACTCCCGCGGAAGCCATGAAATACGGATTTTGTGAAGGAACGGCCGAAAATATCCGGGAAGTGCTCTCCCGGGCCGGAGTAAACAAATACGAGCTGGTGGAATACCAGCCCTCCATCCTGGAAAGGATTATCGGCTTCCTGGTCAACCCGATGGTATCCGGACTGCTCATTATGGCCATTATCGGCGGACTGTATTTTGAGATGCAGACGCCGGGAATAGGGTTTCCGCTGATTATTGCCCTGCTGGCTGCAGTAAGCTATTTTGCCCCGCTGTACCTGGAGGGACTGGCAGCACATTGGGAAATATTGCTGTTCATCCTGGGAGTCGTCCTGATCGCCGTGGAACTTTTTGCTTTTCCCGGCTTTGGGATAGCCGGAATTTCGGGAATAGCACTTTGCTTTACCGGACTGGTACTGAGCCTGATCAACAACGTAAACCTGGATTTCGAAGGCATTGATCCGGGGAAAATCACCAAAGCTTTAACCACGGTGGTGGTGGCACTGTTTGCCGGTTTTTTGCTGAGCCTGGCCCTGAGCCGCAAGCTGTTCACCACGCACAGGGGGGTGCTGAGTCATCTCCCGCTGACGGAAGTACAGGACAAGGCCCGGGGTTTCGTGGGGGTAGACCCCGGACTGTACTCCCTGGCCGGGAAAAACGGAAAAGCTTATACAGTGCTTCGCCCCTCGGGCAAAGTGCTGGTTGAAGGTAAAATCCATGATGCCGTTTCCGTTCAGGGCATGATAGAAAAAGGAGCACCCGTATCCGTTGTGCGGGTTGAAGCCACCCAGCTTTACGTAGAAAAATTGGCAGATCAACCGCCGGAAACCTGAATCATTGGAAAATTCGGGCAGGCAACGGTTATTAAGGAATAAATATGAAAAATGATGATGATGATGCGGGCTGCGCTGATGCTGCTGGGATTTTTGCCGCTGATGGCAACAGTATTCATCGGCTATCAGCTGCTGCGAAACGGACAGGGCATCGTGGGAAGGCCCCCCGTGACGGCAGGATGGTTTTATTTCACCAAGCTCTGTGCAGGGTTGATTTTTGTACTGCTTATGGCTGCCTGCCTGAATGCCGGCTTCTTTCTTTCCCTTCCCGTGCTGCTGCAAAAGGAAATTCCGGAGGTACAGCAGCTTGCAGCCGGTATTTTTCTGTTAGCCGGGAACCTCCTGCTACTGCCTGCCCTGCTGGAAATGGGCATCTTCACCCGCAGCGGACTTCCCACAACACCGCACGTTCTGTGTACGCAAGGGGTCTACCGCCTCAGCCGAAATCCGATGTACACCAGCTTTCTGTTCTTCTACCCGGCCTGCTTCCTGCTGGTGCCCAGCATACCCCTGCTCCTGCTGATGGCAGTCAACCTGCTTACCCATCACCGAATCATCATCCGGGAGGAACAATTTCTCTCAGACGCCTTTCCTGTACAGTATCTCTCCTATAAAAAGGAAGTGGCCCGATACCTGTAAAGGGCATTATGATTTTTACTAATGTGGCTTTAATCCCCTATTTTTAACTCTCAGGGAAGAGACCCCCTGTCAAATCAATCAACTGCTTTCCTCTGTTCAAACGTATCCAGTCCCTCGTCCAGGAATTTCACAAAATGATCCGGATTCAGATCGTATGCTTTGGGCTCGGCCAGCAAATTTCCCTCATAATCAAGCAATACATAGTAAGGCTGGGCATTCACCCCGAAACGGGTAATCTGAAAATCGGCGTATTTTTTACCCAGGGTTTTTTTTAGCTTACCATCGTAAGCCGAAGTTACCCACTCGCTTTCAGGCAGGGAGGTTTTATCGTCCACATAAAGGGCTATAATTATATAATCATTGCGCAGCCGTTTCAACACCTGCGGATCAGACCAGACCACGGCTTCCATTTCCCGGCAGTTTACACAACCGTGTCCGGTGAAATCAATGAATACCGGCTTATGCAAAGCCTCCGCACATGCCATCCCCTGGTCGTAATCGAAATAACCTTCCAGTCCGTGAGGCAGATGAAGGAACTCATGGTACAGGGGTTCCTCACAAAGCTCATGGCTATGATCGCCGGAAACCGCTCCGCTTAAAGACCCCTGCAGACGAACTTCGTCGCGCACTATCTTGTGCATATCAAAGTCGTGTGTGGTCTGAGGCGGCAGGTAGCCAGAGAGAGCTTTCAGCGGAGCCCCGAACATGCCGGGAACCAGGTAAACCACAAAGGCAAAGGTAAAAACGGAAAGCATCAGCCGCGGAATCGTAAGCACTTTTACCTCACTGTCGTGGGCGAATTTAAGTTTTCCCAGCAAATAAAAGCCCATAAGCGTAAAAATAACGATCCACAAGGCCAGGTATACTTCCCTGTCGAGCAGTCCCCAGTGGTAAGTCTGGTCGGCTATGCTCAAAAATTTCAATCCGAGTGCAAGTTCAATAAAGCCCAGGACCACCTTAACCGAATTCAGCCAGCCACCTGAGCCGGGAAGGCCGTTCAGCCAGCCCGGGAAAAGGGCAAAAAGCGTAAAAGGAAAAGCGAAGGCCAGGGAGAACCCTAACATGCCGGTTACGGGCTTCAGCATCTGTCCGCCTGCCGACTCCACCAGTATGGCCCCCACGATCGGTCCGGTACAGGAAAAAGAAACCAGCACCAGGGTCAGTGCCATGAAAAAAATTCCCGGCAAACCGCCTTTATCAGCCTGCTTATCGGAACGGTTCACCATCCAGCCGGGTAAAACCAGTTCAAACATGCCAAAAAAGGAAAAAGCAAAAAGCATGAAAACCACAAAAAAGACCAGGTTGGGCAGCCAGTGCGTACTCAGCCAATTGGCAATGCCCGGCCCAAAAATCACAGCCACCAGGGTCCCGATTACGGTGTAAATAGCTATAATGGACAGACCGTAAAAAAGCGCATTAACCCGCGAACGCATCTTGCTTTCGCCGCTGTGCATGAAAAAGGAAACCGTCATCGGGATCATCGGGAACACACAGGGTGTAAAAATGGCAGCCAGTCCGGCCAGGAAGGAAAAGAAAAAAAACAACCAGGGCGTGCCGGCCGACCCCTCCCTGCCCCGGGAGGTAAGCAGAAGCTGTTCCTGATCACCGGCCATTCCGGCAGACGGTTTTTCCGCTCCGTTCAGATAAAATGCAAAATCAGCTTCTGCCGGCGGCAAACAGTTTGTATCGTCACAAACCATAAATTCCACATATCCCCTAAGCACAAGTGGATCGGTGGTTTTCAGCCGGATAGTCTGCACCAGTTCGGCTTCCCGGGAAAAATAACGCAGTCTCATCTGAAAAGTCTGATCAAATATTTCCGTAGGTTCGGGATGCTTCTGCAGTTCCCCAGCCGGTTCAAAACGGCTGCTGTCTTCGTAAACAATTGAAGTGGAAACCGGCCCGCCATCCGGAAGGCTTAGGTCATACAGATGCCAGTTTCCGGCAATGGCAGCTTTAAAAATAAGTTTCACCTCCGCACCGTTTTGCTCGGAACGGAAGGTCCACTTCACCGGTTCCCGGACCTGGCCAAAAGACTGAAATACAAAAGCAAATAATCCTGCCAATACAACAAAATGCCTCATCGGATACTGATTATTTAAGATTAATTATATTCCATCAATTCCCGGAGTTCTCAGCCCGGGTACTTCTCACCCGTATCACCGGACAAAATTTCCGGGCCTCCGGCTATAATAACAAACTTAGCCCAAAAGGTTTTCGAAAATTTACAAAAGATTGTTGTTAAAAATAGCAAATCCCGGTAAGTTTACCGGGATTTGCTATTCAAAGAACAATTTCTTCCATATCCTCATCGAAGAAATGATATTCCAGAAAACTGTGTGAATTAAGTCCTTCCACACAAATGCGTCTCCTGTGCTTCAAGGCCCATCTCATCCTCAGGGAACAAATTCCCTTATTCAGAAATGCAGCCACATAAGGATGAACTTTAATTGTCAGCTTTTTCTTGTTCAGCTCAACAAATATGTAGTTAACTTTTCTTTCCAGTTCATCCGTAAAAAGAATGCTCGGGGTAATCTTTCCGGTTCCGTGACAAGTGGGACACACTTCCGCTGTTTCCACATGTTCTTCAGGACGGACCCGCTGGCGGGTGATCTGCATCAGACAAAACTTACTCAAAGGCAAGATATTGTGCTTGGTGCGATCGGAAGCCATCACCTCCTTCATACGTTCATAAACCTTCTGTCGGTTTTCGGCACGGTGCATATCGATGAAATCGATCACAATAATACCGCCCATATCCCTTAACCGGAGTTGTCGTGCTATTTCTTCAGCTGCAGCCAGATTGACTTCCAGGGCATTGGTTTCCTGATCTACACCTGCCTTCGAACGGTTTCCGCTGTTCACATCGATCACATGAAAAGCTTCGGTGTGCTCAATAATCAGGTAAGCTCCGTTCTTAAAAGAAACGGTCTTCCCAAAGGTCGACTTCACCTGTTTGTCGACCCCGAAATGCTCGAAAATCGGTTGACCGCCGTTGTAATATTTGACAGTCTTCTTCTTTTCCGGAGCAATGGAAGAAATGTATTCTGCAATTTCATCGGCAACCTCCGCATCATTAACAATGATGCTGTTGAAGCTCGGGTTATAAATATCTCTCAGCAGAGCTGTTGTCCGGTTCATCTCTCCGATAAGCAAAGCGGGGGCTGAAGCCCGCTTTAACTTCTGAAAAATAGTCTCGAAACGGCCAACCAGCCTTTTCAACTCCTGGTCCAGCCCGGCCACCATTTTTCCTTCGGAGACAGTCCGGATTATTACCCCGTATCGCTTCGGTTTAATACTCTGAATCAGCTTCTTAAGCCTCGCCTTTTCCTCCGGGGAATTGATTTTTTGGGAGACGCTCACCTTCTCGCTGAACGGCATTAAAACTAAATTTCTTCCTGCCAGAGACAGTTCGGAGGTCAGCCTTGGCCCTTTGGTCGATATGGGTTCCTTGGCTATCTGCACCAGGATCTGCTGACCCACTTTCAATACATCCGCAATCTTGCCCTCCTTGTTAATATCAGGGCCGGACGGGATTTTAGATAACGAAGAAATACGGTTCTTTCTGGAACTTGCAATTTTCATGAACTTGGTCAAAGTCGAAAATTGCGGTCCCATGTCGAGATAATGCAAAAATGCATCCTTTTCATAACCAACGTCGACGAAAGCAGCATTCAAGCTCGGCATAATTTTTTTTACCCTGGCCAAATAAATATCGCCAACAGCAAATTTTGCTCCGCTTTTTTCCCTGGTCAGCTCTACTAAGCGTTTATCTTCCAATAAGGCAATAACAACTTCCGAGGGAGTGACATCAATAATCAGATCGCTACTCACAACGTTTTATTAAATGATAATTTTCTCGGCGCCAAAATAAGACATTTAAAACAGATTAAACCTAAAGCACCGTTGCACTTTAGGTTTAATCGTCAGACGCCGTAATTTCTGCCAGTCAGCAAAAATTACTTTTTCTTTTTGTGTCTGTTTTTACGCAGTCTTTTTTTACGCTTGTGTGTCGACATTTTATGTCTTTTTCTTTTCTTTCCGCTTGGCATGTTCTTTATTATTTAACTTGGTCCTTGACCTGTGAAACAAATGTTTTTGCCGGTTTGAATGAGGGAATAAAATGTTCGGGAATAATAATCGTCGTATTCTTCGAGATATTCCGTGCTGTCTTTTCAGCTCTCTTTTTCACAATAAAACTACCGAAACCACGCAGGTAAACGTTCCTGCCTTCAGTTAGCGAGTCCTTTACAGTTTCCATAAAAGCCTCTACAGTCTTTTGAACAGTAATTTTTTCAATTCCTGTGTTTTTGCTAATCTCGTTAACGATATCTGCTTTAGTCATCTCTTAAAATATTTAGTTTTCAATAAATTATAAATTCCTCTCTATTGGTGTGCAAAAATAAAAATTATTTGAGAACTAAAGACATAACTATTGAATTATTTTTGCAATTCATTTTGAAACAAGCTGTTTTCTGACATAAAACCGGATTATCTCAGGCATTTCCCGGCCAAAAAAAGCAACAAGCTTTCTGCTTTACTGAAAGTGAATAAAAAAGATATTCTTAACTTTGCAGTACCGGAGCCTGTTGAACAGGAGCTGGACCATATCGGCTGATAAAAATCCGGCCCCGTTCTGT
>JBFWIL010000101.1:0-8674 GCA_050256015.1 Mangrovibacterium sp.
CTACCCGGAAATTAACCTGCACTCCCTGCAGGATCTGGACATTCTGAACTCCCGGGGAAAAGTGTGGTTCCGCGTGAGCCCCGAGATACGGGAAGCCTATGAAAAAGTGATTATCCCCTTCTGGCAGGGCCGTTCGAACCGTGACCGCATTATGAAAAACATGAGTTCCGAATGGAAAAACGCCTATGCCGCCGGAATATTCACCGAATTCATGGAACAACGGGCTCCCGGGCACACCGTTGCCGGCGACAAAATCTACCGGAAAGGCATGCTCGATATTCTGGACGATATCCGCAACAGCCTGCTGAACCTGGATTTTCAGCACGATGCCCTGGCCTATGATAAAAGCGAGGAACTGCACGCCATGCAACTGACTGCCCGGGGAATTATCCGCTATGCAGAACGCCATGCGGAAAAGCTGAAAACGATGGCTGACAGGGAAAAGAACCACACCCGGAAATCGGAACTTGAAGAAATGGCCCGCATTTGCCGGCATGTTCCGGCCCATGCCCCGCAAACGTTTCACGAAGCGCTGCAATATTACTGGTTCATACACCTGGGGGTGATCACCGAACTCAACCCGTGGGACTCTTTTAACCCGGGACGCCTGGACCAGCATCTGTATCCCTTATATAAAAAAGAGCTGGAAGCCGGAACACTGAGCCGGGAAAAAGCCACCGAACTGCTGGAATCCTTCTGGATTAAATTCAACAACCAGCCGGCTCCTCCCAAGGTCGGGGTAACGGCTCAGGAAAGCAACACCTATACCGACTTTGCCCTGATCAACCTGGGCGGACTGAAAGCCAACGGAGACGATGCCGTGAATGAACTCTCCTTTCTCATCCTCGACGTGATTGAAGAAATGCGCCTGCTCCAACCCAGCTCCATGGTCCAGCTAAGCAGAAAAAATCCGGACAGCTTCATCGAACGGGCCCTGCGCATTATAAAAACAGGCTTCGGACAACCCTCCGTTTTTAACACCGATGCCATCGTCCAGGAACTGGTTCGCCAGGGGAAAGACCTGGCTGACGCCCGTAAGGGCGGAGCCAGCGGTTGTGTGGAAAGCGGTGCCTTCGGAACGGAAAGCTACATCCTGACCGGTTATTTCAATCTGCCCAAAGTACTTGAAGTAACCCTGAACAACGGCTACGACAAACTCACCGGGGAGACAATCGGACTGACCACCGGAGATCCGCGAAACTTCGGAAACATGGAGGAACTGCTTGAAGCCTTTTCCCGGCAGGTCAGGTATTTTGCAGACCTCAAAACAGAAGGCAGTAATCTCATCGAAAGTATCTTCGGGCAACACATGCCCACCCCCTTCCTCTCGCTCATCATTGACGACTGCGTGGACAAGGGGGTGGATTACATCAGGGGAGGAGCCCGCTACAACACCAATTATGTGCAGGGTGTGGGCCTGGGGACGGTTACAGACAGCCTTACAGCCCTGCGAAAGCAGGTTTTTGAAGACAGGAATATCAGCATGGATCAACTCCTGACAGCCCTTGAAAACAATTTTGAAGGGAACGAAGACCTGCGATACCAGCTAATTTATCAAACGCCCAAATACGGGAACGACGACGAGCAGGCAGACGATCAACTGAACAAGGTGTTTGAAATCTATTTCAAGGCCATTGACGGAAAGAAAAGTCCGCGCGGAGCCACTTACCGAATTAATCTGCTGCCGACCACCTGCCATGTGTATTTTGGCAGTATGATGCAGGCCAGTGCAGACGGAAGGCTGGCCGGCACGCCGGTATCCGAAGGCATCTCCCCCGTCCAGGGAGCCGACAGCAAAGGACCGACTTCCGTACTGAAGTCGGCTGCCAAAATAGATCATCTCCGCACGGGAGGAACCCTGCTGAACCAAAAGTTCTCCCCCTCTTTCTTTGAAGATGATGAAGCCCTCAGCAAGCTGGCCAAACTAATCCGCAGTTATTTCCGGATGGACGGTCATCATATCCAGTTCAATGTAGTCGATGCACGAACACTCCGGGACGCCCAGAAGCATCCGGAGAAACACCGGGACCTGATTGTCCGGGTCGCCGGATACAGCGACTATTTCAACAATCTGGGCGAAGATCTGCAAAATGAAATTATTCGTCGCACCGAACATGAAAACTGCTTTTAAACGGGGACTATCATTCGGAGATATGGATTTCCTTTCCCCAGATTATCACAGCAACAATACAGGTTATTGTATTCACACGGCAATTCTGCAATCAACCAGCTAAATAAGGACATTTACAAACATTGTTAAAATGGTCATAAAAAAAAACGCATACGGATTTTCTAAAGCTGAATTCGAAGTCTTTTTCAAAAAATATTACAAGCTGGCACTTTGCGTGGCCATCCGTTTAACCCATGAACCTGCCGCTTCCGAAGATATCGTTCATGACATATTTTTACGATTGTGGGAAAGTGCTGAAGTACTCCACCCGGGTGATTCTTTAAAATACCTGTTGTTAAAAGCCGTTAAAAACAAAAGCCTGAATTATCTGCGTAACAGGAAAAATAACCAGGAACTGGATTCCGACAGGCTGGCTTTTACTGAAGAAAATGAAGACTTTGAGCCGGACGAAAGGATTTCCAGAATCCTGACACAAATAGAAAACCTGCCGCCAGGGTGCCGCAAAATTTTTGATCTGGTGATCTTCGGGGGAAAAAAATACCGGGAAGCCGCAAGTTTGCTCGGGGTATCCGTTAATACAGTCAAAACCCAAATGGGTATTGCCTACAAACAGCTTCGTAAAATTTTTTAAACTTTTCCTGAAAATTCTTCACCCTCTTTCTGCTTTCATGGGTAATACTAATACAAGTATGAATAAGATGGAAAAGAATAAGATTTGGAAAGAAGTTGCAGCCAGCCTCAATCAGGAAGCGTTTGATGAGGAAATAGCCGCACAGGGTGGTCAGGATAGCGCACAAATCCGGGAAATTGATTTTTTGTTAAAAAAAGACAGAAAACTGATCGACCTCCTTTTAAAAAAGGACACTGCAAAAGCATGGGCGAAACTTAAATCAAAAAAAACAAATCAGGGTTCGTTCATCAAAAAAATGCTTGCCTGCGCGGCAGGAGCCATTTTACTCGTTGCTTCAGGATATCTGCTTAAAGCACAGCTTGACAATACGCCTCCGGCAAAAGAATCCTGTATCGTTTTTTCAGTTCCGAATGCGGAAATGGGTAATGTTGTTCTGGCAGATGGTACACGGGTTTTTCTGAATTCGGCCTCCGAACTCAAATATGCTGCAGGTTCGGAGAATTCGAGAGAGGTGTTTCTAAAGGGTGAAGCTTATTTCGAAGTCAAACCCGATAGAAAAAATCCATTCCTTGTACACCTGAACAATTTTACAATTAAAGTTACCGGTACCCAGTTTAATGTTCGTTCTTATCCCGACTCCAATACGGAAGCCACTTTAATTGAAGGTGAAATATCAATTCTGAACCAAAGGGGATCTGAACTTACCAAGGTAAAACCGAATGAATCCATCGTTTTCGACCAATCAACGAAAAAACTCATTCTGAGCTGTGTAAATACTTCGTCCAAAACCGAATGGAGAAACGGGAAGATATATCTGAAAAACAAGACTATGGAAGAAATTGCGACAAGTCTGGAACGCTGGTACGATGTAAAATTTGAATTTGCAGATGAATCCATCAAAAAAGTGCGCCTAACGGGAACGATCCTGAAAAATAAACCGGTAGAGCAAATTCTTGAGATTCTTAAAATGTCAGAACCCATTGATTTTGAATACACTTATAAAGACCAGTTAATTTCAGCAATTAAAATCAAACCTATGAAATAAAACAATAAGCGGTGCCAGACTTGCCCTCTGTCACCGCTTTTGCAAAAAGTAATTACATATTAACTTTTAACAATTCGAATTTATGAAAAAAAAACGGATGGCTGACAATTTTATAAAGTTGTCGTTTAAATTTTTATTGATTATGAAATTAACCATTGGGCTGGTATTGTTATCTGTCTTTGCAGTAAATGCGAACACGTATTCGCAAAGTACCAAACTTGACCTTTCACTAAACAACATGACGGTTGGGGAGGTTTTTACAGAAATAGAAAACACCAGCGAGTTTTACTTTTTCTACCAGGAAAATGAAATTGATCTGAACAGAAAAGTGAGTCTGAACTTTAAGGATGCAAAAATTCAGACCATTCTGGATACCATTCTTGAAGGCACCGGACTTTCTTATACGGTTCTGGACCGTTACATCGTGATTAACCCTGCCATTGCAAACCAACAATTGGAGTTAAAGGTAAAAGGGAAGGTGAATAATACCTCGGGAGAATCCATGCCGGGAGTTTCGGTTGCCGTAAAAGGCACCGATAAAGGCGTAATTACAGATGTTAACGGCGAATATGAGATACAGGTACAATCTACCGATGTTTTGATCTTCTCTTTTATCGGTATGAGAACCCTGGAAATACCTGTGAAAGGCCGGCCTGTTGTTAACGTAATACTTGAGGAAGAAACTTATGGCATTGAAGAAGTTGTGGCTATTGGATATGGAACCCAACGGAAAGGAGACGTAACCAGTGCCATAGCCAGTGTTAAGGCTGATGAGTTTATCCAGGGAAAAGTGCAGGATGCTGCCGAATTAATAAAAGGTAAAGTAGCCGGTTTAACCATTTCAAAAGGAAGCGGTGATCCGAATGCTGAATCAACGATCCGGCTACGGGGCGTTATTTCTTTGGAGGGAAGCTCTACTCCCCTGGTTTTAATTGACGGGGTAGAAGGAGGACTAGGTACCGTCCCGCCGGAAAATATAGCTTCTATTGATGTTTTAAAAGACGCTTCTGCGGCAGCGATATACGGAACCCGGGGCGCGAACGGCGTAATCTTGATTACTACAAAATCAGGAAAGCGAAATTCGATAACAAGAGCCAGTTATTCGGGCTATACGTCTCTTTCCGAATTCGGGAAAACACTGGATTTTATGGGACCGGAAGAAATACGTCAGGGGTTAACTGATTTTACCGATAAAGGATATGATACCGACTGGCTGGATGCTATTTCCCGAACGGCGTTTACACATAACCATAATTTTAATATAGCAGGAGGCTCTGAGAAAACTACCTTTTCGGCTGATTTTACCTACCGCAAGGAAGAAGGTGTAATCATTGAAACCTACAACGAAGAGATGAAAATGAGTTTTGATGTATCTCACTGGATGTTGGATGATATGCTGAAAGTAAACCTGAACATAGTAAAAGGCCTGCACGAAAACAGTGCCACCAATGCCAATGACGACGGTGCAACCAACATATACAGACAAGCCATAATACGCAATCCCACAGAACCTGTCTGGGATACAGACGGCAATTACTATGAAAACTTCCAGGTGAGTTATTACTACAACCCGGTGGGTATGATCAAAGAACGCAAGGGAAAATATGAAACAGAGTGGACCCGTATTACGGGCAACATTACGCTGGAACCGGTAAAAGGCTGGCAAACAAATCTGATGTTGGCAACCCGGCGTTCAAATGCTCACGACAGAGGATATTATACATCCGATTACTTCAGTCAGCGGAAAGAGAACCATACCGGTTATGCATACCATTCTCAAGATGAAAGTGAAACAAATAACCTGGACATTACGTCAAAATACCATGCACAGTTCAATAATCATCGTTTCGATGCTTTGGCAGGTTACAGCTACCAGTATAATGTAAACGAAGGTTTTAATGCCAATAACTATGATTATCAGACTGACTTTTTCGAATACAATAATCTCGGCGTGGGTTCTGCATTGAAAGAAGGAAAAGCCGGAATGGGAAGCTATAAGAATGATAATAAGTTAATTGGTTTCTTTGGACGTATCAGTTACGGATATGCTGACAAATATAATGTTTTGATAAGCATGCGCCATGAAGGATCTTCTAAATTCGGCGATAACCATAAATGGGGTAATTTCCCTTCCGCTTCTCTGGGATGGACCATCAGCAACGAAGAATTCATGAAGAATGTTGGCTGGTTAAATGATCTGAAATTACGCGCAGGCTTTGGAGTAACGGGAGTAATCCCAAATGATTCATATCAATCACTGACCCGTTACACACTGGGGGAATCTTACTATTACGAGGACGGGGAATGGAAAGCAGGATTAGAGATAGAATCCAATCCGAATCCGGACCTGAAATGGGAAAAATCAACCGAATACAACATCGGAGTGGATTTTAGCGTATTGGAAAATCGCTTAGGAGGTTCCATTGATGTTTATACCAAAAAAACATCCGATATGCTGTGGCGGTTTGATGTTCCGACACCTCCAAACCTGTATTCTCAAACGCTCGCCAACGTGGGTAAGATGCGGAACCGCGGTATAGAAGTGGCCATTAACGCTACCCCGGTACGTCTGAAGGATTTTGAATGGCAGACAACCGTTACCGCTTCTCACAATGCCAATAAGCTTTTGAGTTTGTCCAACGATTTGTATGAAACAGCAAATGAACATGATGAGGCATGGCTTGGTGAACCCATTACCATCTCTACACACCGCCTGGAAGTAGGGAAATCTGTTGGAAACTATTTTGGCATGAAATCGGTAGGTGTATCCGAAAACGGGCTTTGGCTGATTGAAAACCCGGAAACAGGTGAGGCTGAAGAGATTACAGACAATATGCTGAACAATGACGCCTACCGTCAGTACCTCGGACATGGACTGCCGAAAGTTTATTTAGGCTGGAGCAACACGTTCCGTTATAAGAATTTTGATCTTAGTTTCCAGATGACCAGCCAACTGGGCTTCAAAATATTAAATGAGCCACGCGCTTATTATGAAAACAATGCCGTAGCCTTTAATCGTTTAAGATCTGTACAGAAAGCGCCTTATGGCGGCCAGTATACCTTGTCGTCTGCCCAGAAACAAACGTTTGTAAGTTATCATTTGGAAAAAGGTGATTTTCTTAAAATGACGAACATGACCTTGGGCTACAAGGTCCCCTTACGGGATAACAAATACATTAAGAGTATTCGCGCCTATATTTCAGGAGATAATTTATTCTGCATTACGGGATATGACGGTCTGGATCCGGAGCTTTCCAATGACGATGTAAATGCGGCCGGCATCGATTGGCGCGACAAATACCCGGTAATCCGTTCGTATACATTTGGTGTAAATATTACTTTCTAATAAATAAAAACAGAAATGAAAATGAAAATATATAAATCCATTTCGCTAATATCCGTTTTAGGAATAACGGTACTGTCTTTCAGTCGCTGCACCGATCTGGATGAAACCATTTACGACACTATTGCATCAGAACAATATACCTTCTCAGAAAAAGATGCAGCCAGTATGTTTGCTCCCGTATATAGCAGTCTGCGTAACGTTTATTGGTATTGGAACGGGTACTGTGATATTCAGGAAGAATCATCAGACTTGTATTGTACTCCCTATCGAATAGGTATCGGATGGGGCGACCTTTATGTATCAATGCATAAACATGAATTCCATTCCCAGATTGATCATTTCTGGGTACCTTGGAAATATTCTTACACAGGCATTAATTCCTGCAATAAACTATTGGCTGATGAAGCAGTCCAATCATCTGATGCGGCTGTTGCACAGTTAAGAGGATACCGGGCCCTTTATTATTACATTCTCTTCGACTTATTTCGTAACATTCCGCTGGATACCACCTACAATCATCCGGAGGGATGGTTGCCTGAGCAAGCGGCCCCGCAGGAAACATGGGATTTCATCATTGATGAATTGAATGAGATCAAAGGAAAATGCGGCGAGGATAATGGTATGGGTCAGATTAACGATTATACCGTTAATATGATCCTGTCCAAAATGTATCTAAACCATAATGCCTGGTTTAACGATTTTACGGATGATTCGTATTTTGGGAAAGCTATTGACGAGGTAACCGAAGTTATTAACAGCGGAAAATTCTCTTTGGCAGCCAACTATTCCGATTGTTTTAAGGAAGATATATCTGCCTGTCCGGAGATTATTTTCGGCATTCCTTTCGAAGAGAATTACGCAAGCGGAAACTATTATGCCAATAAATGGATTCATGAAGCTGGCAGGGCAGTCTGGGATTTCAACGGCTGGGCAACCGGCGGAAGTACAGTGCTGCCCCAATTCCTGGATACCTATGATGAAGACGACAGTCGTTATGACGACTGCTGGACTCTAGGACAACAATATGATCAAAGCGGAACTGCTATTACTGTTGACGGCGAGCCCCTGTCCTATACGAAGGAAATACACAGCATCGATAACCCGGGATGTTATCCCTTTGAAGGCGGCCGGCTAATTAAATATGAAATCCTTTCGGGGGACTTTGGAACCAGTTATGATGATGTTCCTTTCTTTCGTTTGGCCGATGCGTATATGATTAAAGCCGAGTGTTTGCTTCGCCTGGGAACTTATAAGGGAGAAACAGAACAAGATGCAGCAACCCTTGTAACCCAGGTTCGCGAACGGGCATTTAAGGATAATCCGCCAAAAGCAGTGCGTACAGTCGATCAGTTAAAAGGCGGAAGCGTTTATGCATACGGACATCTTGAAAACCAGGGGAAAATGGGTGAAGAAGATATCTGGGTTACAACGACCGAAGGTGGAGACGATATAGAATTAGGCGGTTTGTTGGATGATCTGGCCTGGGAATTTGTTGCGGAACACCATCGCCGTCAGGATTTA
>JBFWIL010000102.1:0-8588 GCA_050256015.1 Mangrovibacterium sp.
CCTGATTCGTCATAACTTATCTTTATTCCAAGGTTTCTTCCACTTCGCACACCACACGAAAACCCACGTCCTGTACATCCGAATACCACCAGACTGACTTGGGCATCTGCGGGTCGGTAACCAGCCATTCGGCTGTCCGCGTATGATCCCGGGCTGCGCTTCGCAAATCTTTTGCGTCACTTTTAAATGACCCCCCCCGGATTACGTGTTCCCGCCCCTTTTTGGGACCGGCCGGATCGACCACCGGCTCTTCCGCATAAGAAGCATAAGTGCCTGCCGCATATAAATCACTGCAGAACTCAGCCACATTCCCGGCCATATTCAACAGTCCAAACGGATTGGGTTTCACCTCATCAGGCTTCCCGGTACGGCCTCCGCCGTTTTGGTCATAGATCACATAGGAGTTGATGACCGTAGTGTCCGGACCAAATATCCTGCTCATCAGACCTTTCCGGGAATAAGCTTTCGGGCTCCCCCGGAAAGGGTAGGGTGTCAGGGTGCCTCCCCGGCAGGCATATTCCCATTCCGCCTCGGTAGGCAGGCGATACTTCTTGCCGGTCAGTTCGGAAAGCCACTGGCAATAAACATTGACTGCATGCCAGCTCATGGTAATTGCCGGGCGTGTTCCCTTTCCCCATCCCTGGTCGGGAGCTCCCCACGGGGGAGTCGGGCCGCTGATGCCATCAACATCATCACGGGTTTGCTCATTCTCCTTCCTTCCCTGCGACGAAGTTGCCTGAAAAAAAGCCAGGTACTCATCCCAACTGACCTCTGCCCGGGCCATAAAAAAACGGCTTATTTTCACCTTTCGCACCGGCCCTTCGTCTGCTTCCCTAAACGGTTCCTTTTCCGGACTTCCCATTTCAAATGTCCCTCCGGGTATGGCTACCATATCAAAGGAGACACTGGTTCCCGGAATGCGTTCCGTGAAATCCTCAAATTTTACTACCGGGGTCGGCTCTGTATATTTTTCGGCCACCCGGGTCTCCATACCGAAATTCAGGTTGTGTGCATGCAAAACATCCGGATCGAAATGTCCGACACTAAGATGACAATTCAAACAACTCAACTCTTCCTCCCTGCTCATCAGAAAATACAAATGTGCATCATCTCCCTCCGGAGAAAGCGTTGTGGGAAACAAATTCCCGTGGCATTTCAAGCACGACTCCTGATACACTATTTTTTTTGCATATTCCGTTTGTCTTTTCTCCTCCCAGTTAAAGCCAGCTGAATCCTTAAACAGCACCCCATAGACATCCTTGGCTCCGTGTCTGAGCTTGGCCACCAGGTGACCGTGCCCTTCCGGCGGCAGATGACATTCAACACAGTGCACAATCACCCCGGAAGCATTATCGGAATGGGTTGACAATCGCCAACTCTGCTCTGCATGAGGGTGAACATGACACGACATGCAATAAGCATCCGTTGAAGTATAATTCATCAGCCGTGCTCCCGCTAAAACTATTAATATACAAGCCAGCACCCCAAGCATCACGAACCAGAACCAGGCACGGCTTCCCCGGAAAGGATTACTGAATCTCAACATTTTCCTTCTCACTCGTCTTTTAGGTTTAATTAAATCCGGTAATTCCTCTCCGGACGGTCAGCCCCGGCATACTCCGGTTTAAACAGCCAAAATATGGGGAAGCAATAAACTTCCCGGGGCAACAGCAAATATACAAATTTATAGTCAGGATCGGGAACTTCGGGGCATTCAGTATCATCCACTTTCCGGTTCTCCCGGCCTCAGTCATTTGGCCCGTGCCGTTTCCCCTTTTCCGGGAAGAAATTTTATTCAGGCGGTATGGATATATGCTTTTTTTTGTACTTTTGTGCCCGCAAACGGGTTGTTAGCTCAGTTGGTTTAGAGCATTACCTTGACAGGGTAGGGGTCACTGGTTCGAATCCAGTACAACCCACACAGTTACAGAGGTTAGTCGGATAACGAGTAACAAAATAGTAACAAAGTTCTACATATTTAATCAAATTCATTAATTGAAAGGCATTTCAAATTGTCATTAGCATAAAAGCCATTAGTATATTTAGTATATTTTAGGGGTAAACCATTTTGGGGAATCTCATATTCAATTCTCAACTTTTGTTTTTCATGGCTATGGGTGTATATGAAGTATAGATAGAAAGAATCGGTAAATTCGATTAAAATTGCCTTATGTGCGCATAATGACACGGGAAAAATCATTGCAAATTCAATTATAGAAGTATCTGTTCAACAAATTTCTGTAAGTTCCTGTTAAGTCCTTCTCTAACTATTACACAAAAAAGGTAGATGGGGATTTTGAAGCCAAGTTGGTGAAACTCCCTTTTCCTACTCGACCAATTTCCCGTTATCGCCAAGCAAAAGGAAGAGTACAAATGCGGAGATTAAATGCAATATTTTAAGTATTTTGTGCGGAGAATAATTTATTTGCGGAGAATAAATCGTATATTTGCCGCAAATATAGCGGAGAATGAAAATATATCTACACGAAAAAGAAAATTGGACAGACTTTACTTGGAATCACAATCAAGTAACTCAAAAACTTGGAGAAGCAAGAAATATTCAAGGGAAACTACTTGGTAAAATGGAGTCTTTAGGCTTTGGATTACAAAACGAAGCTGTTTTAAATACGCTTACTTTAGACATTATAAAATCGTCTGAAATTGAAGGAGAAATCCTTGAAGCGGAACAAGTACGTTCATCAATTGCACGGAGACTTGGATTTGATATAGCAGGTTCAGTAGAATCTGAAAGATATGTCGAAGGAGTAGTTGAAATGATGCTTGACGTAACTCAACGATACAATTTACCTTTAACAAAAGATAGATTATTTGGCTGGCACGCTGCTCTATTTCCAACAGGTTGGAGTAATCTGTATAAAATAACAGTTGCCGATTGGAGAAAAGACACTACCGGACCAATGCAAGTTGTTTCGGGGCCAATGGGAAAAGAGAAAGTTCATTATCAAGCACCAAATTCAGATAGAATAGAATCTGAAATGGAAAAGTTCCTGTATTGGTTTGAAAATGAAGACAACTTAGATTTAGTGTTGAAATCCGCAATTGCTCATCTTTGGTTTGTAAGCATACACCCTTTTGATGATGGGAATGGACGTATAACAAGAGCAATAACAGATATGATGTTAGCTCGTTCGGATAAAAGCGTAAGACGATTTTACAGTCTGTCTGCCCAAATACGAGTTGAAAGAAAACAATATTACGCAAAGCTTGAAAAAGCACAGAAAGGCACGACTGATATTACAGAGTGGATTTTATGGTTTTTACAGTGTCTGATAAATGCCATAAATTCAACAGAAAACACTTTATCTAAAATCTTGTTTAAAGCTGAATTTTGGAAAATACATTCAGCCACTATATTTAACGAAAGACAACAAAAAACACTTAATAAACTACTTGATGGTTTTGATGGAAAATTAACCACATCAAAATGGGGAAAGATTAATAAATGTTCACAAGACACAGCACATAGAGACATTCAAGATTTAATAAAAAAAGAGATTTTACGAAAAGGAACAAGTGGTGGACGAAGTACAAATTATGAATTAAATGAAATGTCCATGAGTAACTAATCATTAATTCACACACGAGCATGATTATTTGCGAATGGTAAGTTCCATCTGACAATTAAAAATTAAAAAAATGAACAGATGAAAGGCCAAACGAATTTTGTTTTAACCATACTGCTTGTGCTTTTAGTCGCTCACTCCGGCTGTATTCAGTCCAATTCTCAGTCAAAGATCAAGACCCCTATCGACCGTTTTGCCTTAGTGAACCGGCACAATGTGGAGCTGTCCGGAATCGATCCTCTTGCTCCCTTATCGGTTGGTAACGGTGATTTTGCCTATACTGCCGATGTTACCGGGATGCAGTCTCTGGAGTCTTACTACTTTGAAAATGGTATTCCCTTGGAAACGCGTTCAACCTGGGCGTGGCATTTCTTTCCCAATACAGAGAACCTTCGTTTGCAGGATGCCACAAAAGAAATCAATTTTCACGGGCGTAAGATTTTTTATGCCAGTGATCAGAGCAGTCCGGCCGGGGATTACTTCCGGAAGAATCCGCATCCGATTCCAATGGGGCAAATCAGCCTGGTTGATGAAAATGACAGCCCGTTAACCCCGGAAATGATTCAGGATATTCACCAGAAACTGGATCTGTGGGAGGGAGTGATTTACAGTCATTACCGTATGGACGGGGAACAAGTAACAGTAGAGACAGTGAGCCACCCCGAGTTACATTTGGTAGCTTTCAAAATTAAATCTGATCTGCTGAAGTCAGGCAGGTTAAAACCGGCTTTCCGGTTTCCCTATTCATACGATCTTTCAACAAAAAACAAACCTCCCTTCGATTGGAACAAACAGGATCAACACGAAACAGCGGTAATTCAGAAAGTCACCGGGGATGTCGTGTTGCATAGAAGTATAGATACCAGTCAGTATTATGTCCGGATTCATTGGAAAGGCGGCGGTCAGTGGGAGAGGAATGCTCAGCATGAATTCTCGTTGAACTGCTCCGGATCGGACAGTTTGATGCTTGTCTGTGAATTTCATCCTGCCGTGAACCCAGGGACAGTGCCTTCATTTGCTGAAACAAAGCAAGCCAGTATCCAATCCTGGAAGGACTATTGGACAAAAGGAGGTGCTGTTGACCTGAGTGGAAGTACCGATTTGCGGGCACCAGAACTGGAAAGGCGGATTGTCTTATCCCAGTATCTTATGAAAGTCAATTATGCAGGTTCTTTCCCCCCACAGGAAACAGGGTTGGCACATATCAGTTGGTACGGAAAACACAATTCGGAAGTGTATTGGATCCATGCGGCCCAGTTCTACCAGTGGAACCATGTCTGTTTGCTGGAGAAAGGGCTTCAATGGTACAGAAAGATTCTGCCTGTTGCTATGGACGATGCAAGAAGTAAAGGATTTGAAGGGGCCCGGTGGCCAAAAATGGCCGGGATTGACGGACGGATTAGTCCGGGGACGATCAACCCGTTTATCATTTGGAACCAGCCCAACCCGATTTATCTTTCCGAGTTAGTCTATCGGGCGCATCCGGATACACTAACATTGAATAAATATAAAGATATTGTTTTTGAATCAGCCAATTTTCTGGCTTCGTATGCTTTTTATGATGACAAAACAGAACGGTACATTCTTGGCCCACCCATCAAAAGTGTAAATGAAAGTACGGAGGAAAATACGACCATGAATCCGAGCTTTGAACTGGCTGAGTGGTATTATGGATTAAAAGTGGCCCAGGATTGGCGAGTGCGTCTGCATATGAAACGCAACCGGCTATGGGACGATATTATGAAAAAGCTGGCTCCATTGACAATAGAAGATAAAAAGTATGTTGAGCTGGAATCTGATCCGGAGATGTATGACCGGCCGGGGAACTTTTCTTCTGCCATGATCATGGCATTAGGCTGTCTCCCAAAAACGCCGATGGTTAATGAGAAGATTATGCGAAACACCTTCGACGCTATTGTTGAACGAAACGGCATTCCCGGTTTTGTGAGCTGGAGCATGGGAAAAGGGGCACTGACGGCAGCACGTCTGGGCGATCGACAAACGGCAGTTGATATTGTTTGCAGTGATACACCCAAAGCCCGATTCAACAAAAGTGGTTATGTTCCCCGCCCCAAAGAAGGAACAGGCTGTCCTGCATATTTACCTGTGAACGGTTCCTTCCTGGCAGCTATTGGTTTGATGGCCGGAGGATGGGATGGTGCCCCGGCGGAGGATGCTCCGGGTTTTCCTCAGGACGGGAAATGGAATGTCAGAGCGGAGAACCTTAAAAAACTTCCCTGATTCTGAATGACGAATGATTGAGTTGCTGCTCCGACGCCGTCTTGTCAAAATTAGCTATCCGGCCGGTCACTACTTTCCGTTCGGACCAGCTTATTTGGAAAAGCAATCCGGTTGCGGTAATTCCGGGGGGATAGTCCGGTTTTCTTCCGGAAGTCTTTGGAAAAGTAATAGGGGTCGGAATAGCCCATCAGAAAGGCGATTTCCTTAATCTTCTTCCGGCTGAAATCCAGGTATTCGCAGGCTTTGCTTATCTTTAGGTGGGAGAAGTAGTTCAGCGGACTGTAGCCTGTCTTCCGGCGGAAGACAGAAGTCAGGTAAGAAGGGGAGTACCCGGCTTCTCCGGCTATTTCTTCCAGCGTCAGCTGTTTGTGCAGGTTTTGTTCCATTAACCGGATGGCCCGGCTTACCCCCGGGTTTTGTTCTTCCATCAGGTCGTCGCTGGTCCTGCTGTTGTATACAAAGGTACCCAGCAGATGCCCAAAGCACAGGCAGATATAAGGGTAGTTGGCGTTGAAATAGCCTCTCTCCAGGTTCTTGAAAAGCTCGTCAAAAAGCATTTCCCTGTTGGCCACCTGGTTGTTCCCCGTGGGGATCAGGTCGCGTACCACGGTAAAATCCTTTTCCATGATTCGTGTTTTTTCGCCGTTGAATTTGCTGGTCAGAAAAACAGAGGGGTCGGTGGTGCCGGTCTGGATCCGGAAGGTGAATCCTTTGGGGATAATGCAGTACTGGTTCCGGCTGAAGGGTACCAGATCGCCCGCGATCTGAATGATTGCTTCCCCTTTGGTGCAGTATATCAGCAGGTGGTCTTCCAGGCGGTAGTGTTCCGACCAGAGGGTATTTCTTCTTACCAGTACTTCGGCCAGTTCGGAGACATACAGATCGCGGGTGAGGGGATTAGCCTGCTGTTCTTTCAACAGGTAACCGGGTATTTTAATAAAGCGTTTTTTCAGGATCATGCCGTAGTAAATTTCTGCAGAGTAATATATGACATCTTTATCGCAAAAAATACTATTTTATTCAAAATTTATAGCCGGTACTTTTGAAAAAAAGATCAATCATGAGTGAATTACTGGTAAAGCTGGCCGAATGTGTGGAATTTGGCAAGATTAATATGGCTTCTCCTTATCCGCCCCAGATGAAAGGACAGGAAGGAGCGGACGAAATTACCCGGCGGGCGCTGGAAGAAGGAATTGAGCCGCAGGATGTACTGGCGAAGGGACTGATGCCCGGCATGGAACGGGTAGGTGTCAAATTCAGGGAGAACAAGGTGTTTGTTCCCCAGGTGCTTATGTCGGCCAAAGCCATGAGCACGGCCATGTTGCATTTGAAGCCGCATTTTCTCTCCGGAGCCGCCAAACAGAAAGGAACCCTGATTATCGGAACGGTGCTGGGTGACCTGCACGATATTGGTAAAAATCTGGTTGGTATGATGGTGGAAGGCAGTGGTTACAGGGTCATTGACCTGGGTACCGATGTGAATTCGGATAAATTTATTATTGCCCTTCGGGAAAATCCGGGGGCGGTGGTTGGCCTTTCGGCCTTGCTGACGACCACCATGGTCAATATGGAGCGGATTACCAAAGAAATCAAGGAAGCGATGCCGGGTACCCTGGTTGCGGTGGGTGGAGCCCCGGTGAGCAGCGATTTTTGTGAGAAGATCGGAGCGGACCATTATTCGGCCGACCCGCAGGGTCTGGTGGAATATCTGAACCGGAAATGTGCCTGACTTTGTACGGATGACGATTCATGAAATTTCCTTTTCTCCCGATGAACTGGCGGTTAACCGGCAGGAAATGAAAGCTGTGCTGGGCTTTTCCGAGAGCTGTCCGGAGCCTTTTAACCGCTATCTGGAAGAAGTCTGGGAATATACAGGGAAGCTGGGCGATATCCGGGCAGTATACCGGGTGGTGGATCAGCCCGAAATGAACGCTGGGGGCGGGAAGCTTCTGGCCGGTGGACTGGAATTTGAAGTGGGCAATACCATTTTGAAGGAACTCCGGTATTCCGAACAGCTGGTTTTTTTTATTTGTACGGCCGGGGAACGGATCAGTTCCCGTGCCTCAAAGTTGCTGGAAGGAGATAATCTGCCCCTTGGTTATTTGTATGATGTAGCCGGCTCGTATCTTGTGGAAGCCGCGGCCGACCGTATGCAGCAGCTTTTGGGCGAAGGGTTCTGTACTTCGGAATTACATATGACCAACCGGTACAGTCCGGGTTACTGCCACTGGCCGGTAAGCGGCCAGCAAGCCCTCTTTTCCCTTTTTGGGAGTCAGACCTGCGGGGTGAGGCTTACCTCCTCTTCCCTGATGTTACCGGTGAAGTCGGTTAGCGGGCTGATAGGCATCGGCCGGCAGGTGCGCTACCGGGATTATCCCTGTGAGCTTTGTTCCATGAAATCCTGTAGTTACCGCAGCTTTAAACAGAAAAAAAACAGACGGATTCAATGATGGAGGAATGAATTGCTGATTAGGTCTGTGAAACAGCCGGCTTTCCTTTTGGCAAAGAATGATTTGGTAGGGAAAGACATCAGTATAACACTCCCCTAAAATTGGGTAGTAGAATAAGTAAAAAAGGATTAAATTTAAGAGTTCAAAGGAGGAAAAATGAAAATCAATTGCAGAAATATAGTTTGTCCTTCAATATATAGAGGCAGCGTTGGCAGGCATCTTATACATATAATTACCGAACATTTATTCAAATAAATATTTTATGCATTTTTGTATTTTATTACTGTTATCATCGGTCAGACTCAGCCTCCAA
>JBFWIL010000103.1:0-8562 GCA_050256015.1 Mangrovibacterium sp.
ATAACGGTTTGCGAAGGTGATTGATTGGGCAAAAATATTAATTTTGTCCAAGAAAGCATACAACAATGACCGAGCAGGATCAAATTTTGTTGGCTGATTTCAAAGCACGGCTCAGGCTGTTGTTTCGCCGGCACGACCAGCTGAAAAACGAAAAAAAAACGCTGGCGACGCGGGTGGAGGAATTGGGAAAAGAGCTGGAGCTGCTGAGGAACAAGCATATAGAGCTGCTCGGTAAGTATGAAAATATAAAAATAGCCCGGGCCTTGGCCGGTTCTGAAGAAGGAAGGGAGTTGGCCAAAGAACGGATCAATAACATAGTGCGGGAAATTGATAGGTGTATTGCTCAATTAAATGTGTAGCTGATACAGGTCATCGATGACAGACGAGCTTTCAATAAATATTAATATTAACGGAAGGATTTATCCTTTGCGTATTGACCGGAAGCAGGAGGAGAAGTGCCGGAAAGCTGCAAAAATGATAAATGATATCGTTCTGGAATACAAAAAAACGTATGCACATCAGGATGCTCAGGATTTTTTGGCGATGACGGCCTTTCAGTTTGTATTGAAAAATCTGGAGATGAAAGAAAAAGCAGACGATTCTCCTGTTTTGGAGGAGTTAAAACTGCTCGATGAACAGTTGATTGATTATTTGTCTGAAGACGAATAAAGGATTATTCTCGATATATTAACCCGCTTTTTAATCCGGCTGGCTTTAGCCGGATTGAAGTGTGGGTTTTTTTTATTAATTAAAGTAACATTCAACATGATGGAAATATTATATGTAATTTCAGGTTTCCTCGGGGGTGGCGTTCTTTCCTACTTTTTATGGGATAAGGCCGTTCAGGGTAAAAAACGGAAGATAATCAGCGAAGCCGAATCGGAAGGAGAAGTAATCAAAAAGGATAAAATTCTTCAGGCCAAGGAGAAGTTTCTTCAGCTGAAGGCTGAACATGAGAAATACATTAACGAGAAGAGCAGCAGGATTGGCATTCTGGAAAACAAGATTAAGCAGAAAGAGGCTGCCATGCTTCAGCGCCGGGATGAAGTTCAGCGTAAAGCCAAAGAAGTGGAGGCCGAAAAGAAGGAAACGGAACTGGTCAGGGAAAACCTCAATAACCAGCTTAACCTGGTTCAGCAGAAGGAGGAGGAACTGGAACTGGAACATAAAAAACAGGTGGAGCAGTTGGAAGCCATTTCCGGCATGTCGGCGGAGGAAGCCAGGAGTCAGCTGGTGGAATCGTTGAAAAACGAAGCGAAAACCGAAGCCATGTCGTATGTCAATGAAATCGTTGAGGAGGCCAAGCTCTCGGCAAACAAGGAGGCCCAGAAAATTGTGGTGAAAACCATACAGCGGGTGGCAACAGAAACGGCCATTGAAAACGCAGTGACCATTTTCCACATTGAAAGCGACGAGATCAAAGGACGGATCATTGGCCGCGAAGGCCGGAATATCCGGGCCCTGGAAGCGGCTACCGGCATCGAGATCATTGTGGACGATACCCCCGAAGCCATAGTTCTTTCCGGTTTTGACCCGGTACGCAGGGAAGTGGCCCGTCTGGCCCTGCATCAGCTGGTTACCGACGGACGCATTCACCCGGCCCGCATTGAAGAAGTGGTGGCCAAAGTGAAGAAACAGGTGGAAGATGAGATTATTGAAACCGGAAAGCGAACTACGATAGATTTGGGCATTCACGGGCTGCATCCTGAGCTGGTTCGGCTCATCGGAAAGATGAAATACCGTTCTTCATACGGACAGAACCTGTTGCAGCACTCACGCGAGGTGGCCAATCTTAGCGCGATCATGGCTTCCGAACTCGGTCTTAACCCGAAGTGGGCCAAGCGGGCCGGACTGTTGCATGATATCGGCAAGGTGCCCGACGATGAACCCGAACTGCCGCATGCCGTACTGGGAATGAAGCTGGCTGAAAAATTCAAGGAAAAACCGGAAATATGCAACGCCATCGGGGCGCACCATGACGAGACTGAGATGCAGACCTTGCTAGCTCCCATCGTACAGGTGTGTGATGCCATTTCCGGAGCCCGTCCGGGGGCACGCCGCGAGGTGGTTGAATCGTATATCAAGCGGCTGAAGGCTCTGGAAGACCTGGCCCTTTCCTATCCGGGTGTGCTGAAAACCTATGCCATCCAGGCCGGTCGCGAGTTGCGGGTTATTGTGGGCAGCGACAAGATTTCCGATAAGGAAACCGAACAGCTTTCGTACGATATTGCCAGACATATCCAGGATGAGATGACTTATCCCGGTCAGGTTAAAATTACCGTGATCCGTGAACTCCGGGCTGTCAACTATGCCAAGTAAGCATTTGCGGGTTTTAACGCAATTTGTGGGTTGATGCAGGCATAGCTCCTGTCTGCCGTAGTTTAATTTATAACGGAGTTTAATACAGATGGGGCGGCGTTTCGGGAGGTGGCTTCCGGCTTAACCCAGGATTTTCCTGTTCAGGTCGGGGCGGTTCATACGCTTCAGCTCTTCCCGGATCTGCTGCCGGTATTCCTGCTTGTACCAGAAGAAATATTTTCGCTGGTTGAGTTTTTCTTTTTTTGTTTTCGCTGTAAAAATTTCTTCCATGGTATAGGGATGAATTCCGCTGTAATAAATCACGGTAGCCAGTGTCATGGGCGTCGGGGTAAAATCTTGTACCTGTTCCGGACGGAAATCCAGTTGTTTGGTTTTGGCGGCCAGCTCGGCCATGTCTTCATTACGGCAGCCGGGATGTGATGAAATAAAGTAGGGGACCAGCTGCTGGTTCAGCCCCTCCTTCCGGCTAGTCTCCCTAAAAATTTTGTTTAGCTTGTAAAACAGGCGGAATGATGGTTTGCGCATAATCCGGAGCACCTGATCGGAAGTGTGTTCAGGGGCTACTTTCAGCCTTCCGGATACATGGTGCTTAATTACTTCGAGCAGGTAGTTGCGGTTGTTCCGGTTTACCTGCTCGTTGCCCGTGTCGTTCAGGATCATGTCGTAACGTATGCCGCTGCCAATAAAAGCTTTTTTTATTTTTGGATGTTTCCGTACTTCCCGGTACAGGTTGAGCAAAGGCTGATGGTCGGTATCCAGGTTCTTACAGACATTGGGAAAAATGCAGGAAGGGCGTTTGCATTTCTGGCAGATATCCTCGCGGAACCCTTTCATCCGGTACATGTTGGCTGAAGGTCCGCCCAGGTCGGAAATATAACCTTTAAAATCGGGCATGCGGGTTACCTGGTTTACCTCTTTCAGAACGGATTCCGGCGAGCGGCTGGCAACGAACTTGCCCTGGTGGGCCGAAATAGTGCAAAAAGTGCAGCCTCCGAAACACCCCCGGTGCAGGCTGACCGAGTGGCGGATCATGGTGTAGGCCGGTATGGTTTCCTTATTACGGTATCGGGGATGAGGCATGCGGGTGAAGGGGTAATCATGAAAACGGTCAATTTCTTTTTCCGGAAGAGGGGGCCAGGGCGGATTTACCACCACCTGGCGGTTGCCTACCCGCTGGATGAGTTTATTGGCATTGACCTTGTTCGATTCTTCTTCTATATGCATGAAGTTACGGGCAAACTTGTGTTTGTCCTGCAGGCATGCTTCGTGGGAATACAGCTCCATGCTGTTCCACTTTTTCTGGCTGGCGTAAGGTTTATCCCTGCCCGCAAGAAAAGCCGTTTGGGGAATGTTGGTGATTTTCAGGGGATCTACCCCGCGCTTTACCAGACGTACATATTCAATCAGCGATTTTTCCCCCATGCCGTAGAACAGCAGGTCGGCCGGACAATCCACCAGTACGGAAGGTTTCAGCTTGTCCTGCCAGTAATCGTAATGGGTTACCCGCCGCAGGGATGCCTCTATGCCCCCGGCAATCAGCGGGATGTCCGGATACAGTTGTTTCAGGATACGGCCATAGACCGTAAGGGCATAATCCGGCCGTTTACCGGCTTGTCCGCCCGGCGTGTAGGCATCTTCCGAACGTTTCCTTTTGTTGGCCGTATAATGATTTACCATGGAGTCCATGTTGCCGGCAGTGGCTGCAAAAAACAGCCGTGGTTTTCCCAGTTTTTTGAAGTCGCGCAGGTCGTCCTGCCAGTTGGGCTGGGGAACGATGGCTACCTGTAGGCCTTCGGCTTCCAGCACCCGGCCTATGACGGCGGCTCCGAAAGACGGATGGTCCACATAGGCATCGCCGGTAAAGAGAATTACATCCGGCTGTTCCCAGCCCCTCTCTTTCATTTCCTTTTGGGAGGTTGGAAGCCAGTCGGTTGTCCGGTGCAGCTGTTGTTCCGGATTGTTTGCAGAATTTTTCCTGTTCATTCGGGCAAATGTATTATGGATCGGTTAAATTTTGAAGACTTTTTTATCTTTTTTGAAAAGAGATTTATACATTCACAGGCATAATAAAACGGCCGATTATGAAACTGGTGAACCCAAAAGACATTCTGAGGCCCAATCCTTTTGTGGCTTATACGGGAGGAGACAACCTGGCCAAGTTCATTCTGTATGCCCTTCGCTTTAAACGGCTGAACCGGATTTACGGGCAGATAGGCGACAAAGAGGGAATAGCGTTTGTTGAAGCCCTGATCAATGCCCTGGAGATCAGTTACAGATGTGAGCCTTCCGGACTGAAACGTATTCCGCGAAGCGGTCCGGTTATGGTTGTGTCCAATCATCCTTTCGGCGGGCTGGATGCCATTCTGCTGATCCGGATCATTGGTGAAATAAGGCCGGATGTTCGGGTAATGACCGATTGCCTGTTAAAACGCATTGAACCGGTCAGCGGCTTCTTTCTGGCGGCCAACGAGCCCGGAGAAAGAAAAACCGGAAATTCCACGCTGCCCGATTCCGCAGAAGCCCTGGAGCATCTGAATCATGGCGGGGTCCTGGTCGTTTTCCCGTCCGGAGAAGGCGCTTCTTCCGAGTGGGGAAATAAAATCAGCGACCGACTATGGCAATATCCGGTGCTGAAGTTTGTGCGTAAGGCCGGCGTTCCGGTGGTTCCGGTGCATGTAAACGGCGATTCCGGTCTTCTGCTTCGTCTGGTCGGCCGGCTCTATCCCAACCTTCGTAAAGGCCGGCTGCCTTCCGAACTGCAGAAGAAACGGAAGAAACCGGTGAAAGTGCGCATCGGAACAGCTATTCCCGTTAAAGAGCAGAATGCTTTTCCGGAGATCTACCAGTTTGGCCGTTACCTGCGGGCCAGGACTTTTAGCCTGAACAGTGCCGTTGAGGTAAAACCCTTTTTCAATTATTCCCTGTTCCGGCGTGCCAAACCGGAACCGGTGGTTGATGCCCGGCCTGCAGAGCAGTTGTTGCAGGAGCTGGAAGGCTTGGAGGATTATTTGCTTTTCCGCTTAAAGCATTTTGCCATCTATTGTTCTCCCTCCTCCGGAATACCGACTATATTGCATGAGATTGGCCGGCTGAGGGAACTTACTTTCCGGGAAGTGGGTGAAGGCACCAATGCGCAGATTGATCTGGATGAGTTCGATTTGTATTATCATCAGCTTTTTATCTGGGATGAACAGGCCTGCAGACTGGTGGGGGCTTACCGGATCGGAAAGGGATCGGATATTCTGCATGCTTTTGGAACCGGCGGTTTCTATGTTCAAAGCCTTTTCCGGATCAAAGAAGGGTTTATGCCTGTATTGCGTCAATCGCTTGAGCTGGGGCGCTCTTTTGTGGTGAAGGATTACCAGCGTCAGTCCATGCCCCTGTTTTTACTTTGGAAGGGAATTCTTTATTTTCTTCTGAAGAACCCGGAATACCGATATTTACTGGGGCCGGTAAGCATCAGCAGCAATTATTCGAGAGTATCCCGCGATATGATAATCCGCTTTATCATGCTGCATCATTTTGACTGGGATATGGCCCGGCTGGTTGCTCCCCGGAAGGCTTTCCGGTTTAAGAGCCAGGACCCCGAGATGAACGTGATCATGGAAAATATGGAAGATATTAATAAGCTGGATAAGTTTATCGGCGATGTGGACGAGATGAACAGCGGACTGCCCGTATTGTTGAAGAAATACATTAAGCTGAACGCAAGGATCATAGGCTTTAACCTTGATCCGAAATTTAACAACTGCCTCGACGGACTCATCTTGCTGGATGTGTACGATGTGCCGAAGAATGTCATTGAATCGCTTTCCAAGGAAGTGAATGACGGGTCTATTCTTAACCGCTTTTATTTTAACCGGGAATGATTTATGCTTTCGGGTTCCGAAACAGAATTATCCTTCTTTCAGGTAGAGATTGCTGTCGCCGTAGCTCAGGAAGCGGTACCCTTTTTGCAGGGCATGTTCATACACCTTTTTCCATTCTTCTCCCAGGTAAGCGGCAATGAGCAGCAGCAGTGTACTCTGAGGCTGATGAAAATTGGTAATCATGCCCTTTGTGAGTCGGAAACGGTAGCCCGGAACGATGATTAGCCGGGTGCTTGCCGTCAGCATATCCTGTTTTTCCCGATCCAGGACTCCGAGGATAGTTTCCAGGGCTTCTTCCGGCCTGATTTCTTCGCGGTTTTTATAGGGAAACCACTGTTCCAGTTCAAGTCCGCCTGCCAGCGGCTGTTGTTGCTCCTTCAACTTAACACCCAACCAGTAAAGGCTTTCCAGGGTTCGGATGGAGGTGGTGCCCACTGCGATTAGTTTTTCCCTTTTTTGTGCTAGCTTTTGGATAAACGTCCGGCTTACCAGGATCTGTTCCGAATGCATCTCGTGTCCGGCCAGGGTAGCCGATTTTACAGGGCGGAAAGTTCCTGCTCCCACATGCAGGGTAACCTCCTCGCAGTTGATCTGTTTTGTTTTCAGGCTTTGAAAAACATCATCCGTAAAATGAAGTCCGGCTGTCGGGGCGGCCACTGATCCCTTGATATGTGAATAGATGGTCTGGTAACGCTCCAGGTCGCAGGCTTCGGTCTCCCGGTGCAGGTAGGGCGGAATGGGCAGGATACCTGCCACGTCGATCAGTGAAGCAAAGTTAGCCGAGGGATCATCCCAGCTGAAGCGCACCTGCACCGTTTCTCCCTGCCTGCCTGTTCTCTTTGCGAAAAGGCGGATTTTTTTCCCGCCAATTTCGAGTTCTCTTTCCAGCACTTCCGTTTTCCACTTCTTCAGGTTGCCTACCATGCAGTTCCAGCTGCAGTGTTTGTTTTCCTGGAAGGCCAGCTGGTAGTCGGCCGGCTGTGCCGGATCCAGACAGAAAATTTCAATTTGTGCCCCGGTGGATTTGTGAAACAGCAGTCGGGCCCGGATTACCCGGGTGTTGTTAAACACCAGCATACTGCCCGGAGGCAGGTAGTCGGCAAGTGAACGGAAAACCGAATCCGTAATTCTGCCGTTCCTCCAGACCAGCAGCTTTGACTCATCGCGGCGGGGAAGCGGATAACGGGCAATGCGTTCGTCGGGCAGGGGATAATTCAGTGTCCGGGTACTCAGGTTATTTACGGCTGATTCAGAAAATTCCGTTTTCATGGGCGGCAAAATTACAGAATAATTCTTCCCGAAGAAAATAGTTTTTACTTTTGTCCTGTATAACCGGTGATGTTGTGAATCGGGAATTTGCAGACTGCTTTCCCCGGGGAACATTCAGGCAAAGTGTAAAAAGAAATGAGATTCTGATAAAAAATGCAATTAGTATGAAGTATAAGTTGGGAGACCGGGTGAAATTTTTAAATGATACAGGCGGTGGCGTGATCACGAAACTTGTGGGGCAGAATACCGTACACGTGGAAAATGAAGACGGATTTGAGATACCGGTGTTGATTACCGGGATCATTCCTGATGAAGCCGGACATACTGTTCCGGGAGCCAAACTGTCAGTGGAGGCTTTTGTGCGGCAGGTAAAACCCGTTACCGGGAAGAAAGCGGAACATCCTGCAGCGGAGAAGCGGGAAGAGGAGGAGGAGTCAACTCCCGTGCTCATTGAAGGGAATGATGAGCCTGCTTTTTATCTGGCTTTTGTACCGGAGAACAGCAGTAATCCGTTGGACGGACAAATTCGGGTCTATCTGATTAACGACTGTAATTTTTACGTGTTGTATCATTACAGTCATTTTAAAGGATCGGAGTATGAAACCCGTGAAGCCGGAAAACTGGAACCCAACACCAAGCTTTTTTTGGGAGCCATTTCCCAGGCCGATATCAGCGGATTGCCCGAATTCAGTTTCCGGCTTTTGTTTTACCGGGAGAAGGCCGTCCGTCTGGAACGTCCGGTGACCAGAAAAATAGCCGTGAATCCGGTAAAATTTTATAAGTCAGGCAGTTTTTCCAGTAATGGATTTTTCAGAGAAAAGGCGATGTTATTTAAGCTTAACCAAACAGAGATGGATCAGGCCCTGGAAAAGTTAACGGAAAAAGAAGTTAAGAACGTTATTCGCAGCAAGGAGCCGGCCCGTCAGCCGCAGGTAGAAACGAAAAACCCGGAACTGGTGGAAGTGGATCTGCATATGCATGAGCTGGTCGACAGTACCGCCGGCCTGTCGAATAAGGATATGCTGGAGTTTCAGATGAAAAAATTCAGGGAAGAGATGGAAGCTGCCGTGGTCAACCAGGCCGTGAAGAAGATAGTTTTTATTCA
>JBFWIL010000104.1:0-8532 GCA_050256015.1 Mangrovibacterium sp.
TTTAACATCGACCGTATTCGTTTGTATACCACAGGATATAACCTGTTCTGCCTGACCGGTTACAGCGGACGCGATCCAGAAGTGGATTGTGTAAGAAGCAAGCTGGTCACTCCCGGAGTAGACAACTCCGCCTATCCGAAAGCGAGAACATTTCTTTTTGGTATCAATGTGAATTTCTAAAAAGCACAACAGCTTATTCAAATTCATGAATCAACATCATAAAAAACTGAAACGAATGAAAATTAAAACATATACTGCAGTTTTGTTTGCGACTATTCTGCTGGGACTTGTAACTCCGGGCTGTTCGGATGATTATCTGGAGTCTGAGAACCAATCAGACTTTGACGATGCAACCATGTTCTCCAACGAAACACTGACCGAGAATATGATCTTCTACATCTATTCCTATTTTGCAAACACCAACTCCCACCGGGGACGTTTTACCCCTTACTACGGACACGGAACAGACTGTGAAACCTTCGTGGCCACAACAAATTCCGAAGCACTCATGTTGTGTAATTACGGTACCACCCCCGACAATTCCATCGTTGCCGGCTCCAATTCCAACGGAAACCCTTGGGGAAACTTTTACAAGGCTATAGAAGTAGCCAACCTCTGTCTCGAGGGAATCCAGCAATACGGTAATCCGACAACCGACAATTTAATGGGGTATTATTACGGAGAAGCGCTTTTGCTGCGCGCCATCTATTATTACGATCTTATACGGGGTTACGGAGATGTTCCGGCACGGTTTGAACCGACCTCCAAAGAAACCATTTATCTGGGGAAATCCGATCGTGATGTCATTTTCAAACAGCTGATTGACGATCTCGAAATTGCAGCAGACTATCTGCCCTGGCCCGGGGAATCGGAAGAAACATCCGACTTCAGCAGGGCCAACAAAGCATTCTGCAAAGGACTGAGAGCCCGCCTGATCCTCATGGCCTGTGGTTATTCCCAACGCCCGGATGTGGTTAACGGAGGAACAGGAAACAGCTCCTGCGCCCCGGGATCGCTCTCTTCTTCCGATTATTACCCCAGTGCCAAAAGCGATCTGGAAGACATCATAGAAAGCGGCACATGCATCCTGGAAAGTTCCTTCCGGGCTCCGTTCCAGCAACTGCACAACGACGACTATTCCGCGGGTCATTCCGAAATTCTGTGGGCCTTACCCTACGGATCCGGTCGTGGCCGTGTGATTCAGCGCAGCGGGGTATATCATGCCGTCAAAGACCAGTATACCTGTAATGCCAGCGGAGGACAAACCATTCCGGTTGCTACCCTGTTTTATGATTTCGATTCCAAAGACCTGCGCCGCAACATAACCTGTGTTCCCTACAAATGGGGAACTGACAGTACAAAAACCATTAAGATTTCCTCGAAAAACGACGGAGCGCAGGGCTCGGTGGGCTGGAACTTCGGCAAATTCCGCTACGAATGGTTTCCCACAGCCCGTACTTCCAGTGACGACGGTATAAATTTTCCGTATATGCGCTACAGCGATGTTCTTCTTATGTATGCGGAAATCTGCAACGAACTGGGTGATCTGTCAACAGCCAAAGAATACTTAAAAGAGGTTCGTTCCCGGGCTTTTGCCGCTGAAGACCAGACCGAAAAAGTAACCAATTATGTGGATGCCATCGGATCAAAAGACGACATGCTTGCGGCCATCCAGGACGAACGAAAATTCGAATTTGCCGGAGAGGCCTTGCGTAAAGCCGACCTGATCCGCTGGAACCTGCTTGGAACAAGAGTATCAGAAACCCTGGAAAGACTAAGAGACCTGCGTACCTGCAGCGGGGAATTCAATGATGTTCCCGGTACGGTATACTGGGCAAAAACAGGAGTTCTTGCAGCTTCCGGGAAATACGAGGAAATCCAGTATTACGGACTGGAACGGGGAGAAACGGGAACACCTCCATTTACCCCGGACAATTCCGTAAATTTCCAGGATGAAGCCATCTCCTATGCCCGGCTAAACACCTACATTTATCAGGATAACGGGGTAACACGAAATCCGGACAAATACCAGTTCTGGCCCATATCCACGGATGATATCAATTACTCCAACGGACAGCTTGTCAACGATTACGGATACTAAACTGAATCAAAAAGGGGAATAGTTCTTCCCCTTTTTTGGTTTTTTTATTAACTTGTCGGAAAACGCTATGCACAAAAATTCATTACTTCTGCTCATCTGCCTTTTCCCTGTTATTCTTTTTGCCCAGAACAAGACAGATTCCGAGATGAACCTCATCTGCCGGATTGCTGACAAAATTCTGCAGGATCATGCTTATGAAATCATCAATACGGAAACGGAAATCTGTTACACCTACACCAAAAATCTTCCTACCGGAAAAAATTACAGGATCAAAAGCAGATACCTGGAATGGAGGTATGTAAACGGCGTTCTGAATATGGCCATGCTTCACCTGGGAGCAACAACCGGAAATACGGCCTACCGGGATTTCGTCCTCGACAATTACCGGTTCCTGTTTGCAAACAAAGCATACCTGCAAAAGCAGTATGATTCCGGAATCCGGGATTACGGGTATTACCGCTTTCTCCGGATGGGAAGCCTGGACGACTGCGGGGCAATGGTTGCCGCCCTGATCGAAACCAACGAAACGGACCCGCATCAGGAATACGTGGATTACATTGATAGAACAGCCGACTACATTCTGAACAGGCAAAGCAGGCTCCCCGAAGGAGCCTTCTCCAGGGGAAAAGCCGAACGGGCCACCGTATGGCTGGATGACCTCTACATGAGCGTTTCCTTCCTGGCCAACCGGGCTTATTATTTTCAGGATGCGGACGCATTAAACACAGCCATTCAACAGGTTATTCAATTTTCCCAACTCCTGTATGAGCCCCGGAACGGCTTGTATTACCATTGCTATTATGATTATCTCCGGCATCCGGGAGTGGCCCATTGGGGCCGGGCCAACGGATGGGGAATATTGGCACAAAGCAAGCTCCTGGCTGTAGTTCCGCAGAATCATCCGAGACGAAAAGAACTTCTGGATATCTTCCGCAGGCAAATCCTTGGTTTTTCGCGCTACCAAAGCGAATCGGGCATGTGGCATCAGTTACTGGATAAATCCGATTCGTATCCGGAGACTTCCTGCACCGCCATGTTTGCCTATGCCGTGGCTAAAGGAATCAATGAAGGATGGCTGGATGGGGGTTTTGCCGGTATTGCACTGAAAGCCTGGGACGGAATAGAAACCTACGTAACAGAAAAAGGAGAAGTCAACAATATCTGCATCGGTACAGGCATTGCCCATGATCTCATCTTTTACTACCAACGTCCTGCGCCGCTGAATGACGTGCATGGCTTAGGCGCCATCATAGAAGCCGGCCTGGAAATCAATAAACTAAAAAAACTGTTACAGGATGAAACGAACCTTTAAACTTATTCTTTTTACGGGATTTCTGCTTGCCGCTCTCCCGCATTCCGGATCGGCCCAGGATCCTTACCGGGCACTGAATTATTCGCAATCCTCTTCCTATCCTTCATTTCTGATGCGGAAAGTATATGAGCAGTACAAACAAAGGGAAAAGGAACTGGAACAGGCCTGTCTGTCACGCGAAGGGATTGAGGCATACTGCCGCAAGCTCAAGGAGCGATATAAATCCGTTGTCGGAGAAATGCCCGAAGCAGGAGACCTGCATGCCCGGGTTACCGGAGTAACCCTTCAGAAAGGCTTCCGGGTGGAAAAAGTGATTTTTGAAAGCAGCCCGCACCGGTATGTAACAGCCATCCTCTACATGCCGGAAGGAAAAGGGAAATACCCGGTCACACTGGAACTGTGCGGACACGGTCTGAACGGGAAAGGAACCAGTCCGATGGCTGTGCTGCTGGCCAGAAACGGCATCGGGACCTTTATTGTCGATCCTATTGGACAGGGAGAACGCTGGCAATACATTGACGATCAGGGAGCTTATGCAACCCGGGGTGTCACCACCGAGCATACCCTGACCAATGCCGGTTGTTGCGTAGTAGGTACAACACTGGCCAGCCTGCAGTGTTTTGACAACATGCGGGCCGTGGATTACCTGCTCAGCCGGGAAGATGTGGATCCGGAACGGATTGGATGTTACGGATCTTCCGGAGGAGGAACGGAAACAAGTTATCTGATTGCACAGGATGAACGGATCCGGGTGGCTGCCATCTGCAGCTATTTCTCACAAAGAGCACGTACCTTCGAGGTCTGGGGCCCTTCAGACGGCTGCCAGCATATTCCGTATGAAGGAAAAGCCCGTGTGGACAATGCAGATTTTGTACTTATGATGGCCCCCAAACCGGTATTGATCCTCTCCGGAAGATACGATTTTGTCGATTTATGGGGTGCCCGACAGGGTTTTGAAGAACTCAAAAAAGCCTACACCGCCTTCGGAAAGCCGGAACAGGTAGACATGCTGGAGGTAGAAACCGGACACGGCATGGGAAAAGAAAAACGCAACAAACTGGCCTGTTGGTTTAAGAAATACCTGGCCGGAGACGATTCCCCGCTCGTAGACAACGAGGAAATGAGCCTGAGCCGGGGAGCAACGATCTGCACGCAAAGCGGTCAGGTCTCTTCAGAATTTAAAGATGCCGTAAGCATAAATGAAGCCAATATGCAACAAACCCGCGAATGGGCCAGCCGGCGCAAAAAATTTATGTCGGCTCCCCGGCAAGAGATCATAGCCGGCATACATAAACTGCTTGGCATTCAGAACTCCATGGCTCCTCTTCGGGCAGAGTTAACCGGGAAAAAAACCTTACGGCTTTACGACGAATACCGTTACATGCTGATCCGGGACGGAGAATTCCCTGTTGCAGCTGTCGTCCTCATTCCGCACCGGCTGAATAAAACGCTGAATCCGGTTCTGGTTCTGGACGACAGAGGCAAATCAACTTTTCTGCTTTCCCCGGAAAACCTGAATCCCTACCTGAACAACGGACAGATCGTGGTCGTTGCCGATGCCCGCGGATTTGGAGAAAGCGAAGCTCCTCATGCCGGTGAAGAAGCCAAATACTGGAACCGGGAATACCGGACCGCCATGTTGTCCCTTCACGTGGGAGAACCCATTGTAGGACAACGCGTGAAAGACATCATCAGCCTGGCCGATTTTATCACCACAGATCCTGTTATCAATTCCGGCAAGCTGAATATCATGGCTAACGGGCTTTACGGTCCGGCAGTGGTTCATGCCGCTTTCCTCGACAAACGCATTGAATCGGCCAGCCTGTCCCGAAGCATCAAGTCGTACACTGAATTCAACACCAGGCCCCTGCAATACGATATGTTCTCCAATGTACTTTACGGTGTGCTGAAATTTTACGATTTGCCCGATCTGGTAAAATCATGCAAAAAGATAAGTTACAAAGACTAACCCGTTTTGATCACAACCAACAGAAAACCAATTCCAAAAAACAACAAACAAAATATGATTGCTTCATTTAACCCTCCACATAAAACCATCACAAAGACAAGAAACAGCATGCTTGCCTTTCTCTGCTGCCTGCTCTTAAGCGGATTATGTTCTGCAAAAGAACTCACATACAAGCGGGAAGGAAATACGCTGAATTTTTCTTCCGGCAGGGAATCCATCCGGATCAGTTTCTGTTCGGAACACATGTTCCGGGTACGGAAAAGCCGGACAGGATTCGGGGAAAACACGGATTCCCTTATGGTTATAAGGTACCGCTTTGCTCCGGTGGATGTTCAGGTCACAAACCACAAGGATTACACCCTGATCTCCACAGCCAAAGTCAGGATCAAATTATTGCTCTCGCCTTTCCGGATCTCCGTGTCAGACCCCGCAGACCGGGTATTATACAGCGAACTGAACAGGGAATCGTTTTTACGTGATACCGTGATGAACACCTGTATCATGCAGCCGGATGAACATTTCTTCGGCCTGGGCGAACGTATGGAAAGCCTGGACCACCGGGGACGGAAAATTTATCTGAACGTGGAACTGGGCAGAGGGCGGAAACCCGCTGTAGGCGGCAAAGACATCCTGAAGGCCAATTATTGTCCGGTTCCGCTCCTGCTGAGCACCAAAGGTTACGGCCTGTTCTTTCACACGGCTTACCCGAACGAATGGGATCTGGGATGGAGTAATCCGCAGGAATACTCTTATAAAGCCTTTGGCGGAGAACTCGATTATTACTTCATATACGGACCGGCTTTCGAAAACATTTTGTACCATTACTCTACCTTAACCGGGTTCAGCCCGATGATGCCTCTGGCAGCATACGGTCTTCATCTGGGCTCTTATTCCGGAGGAACGTGGAACCATGAAGAATGTTCTTCAGACGCCTATCCCGTTTCCCTTTGCCGTCGGATGCGTCAGGAAAAAATCCCGTTTGACATGCTCTGGCTGGATTCCACCTGGCGCTATTTCGACAACGACCGGAAAAACGGAGGACACGGAAACGGGGGATGCAGTTTTGAATTCCGCGAAACATTTAAGGATCCCCAGGCCATGATCGACACCATATACCAGGAATGCCATGTGGCCATGATGGGCCTTCATATCCGTTCCATTATGGACAACGGTACCCGGAATACCCTTCTCGATCAGGCCGTCAGCGGCAACCACACCATCCGGGAAGCTTATACTTCCGGACTGATCAATTTCTTTGATCAGGATGCGGTGGACTGGTGGTTTGAAAACGGGGTAAGAAAAATTGCCGACATGGGAATTAAATTTGTCAAAACCGATGTGGGAAGTGCCCTCCGTGTTAATAAGAACAAAAACTTCAGCCTGTCCGGAGTTAAAGGCAGTGCCCTTCATAACCTGTTTCCCATAGCTTATGCCAAAGCACCTTTCCTTAAGTTCCAAAACTTCAACAACATGCGCGGCATGGACCACACACGCGAAGGATATGCCGGCATACAACGCTACCCCTTTATCTGGGCAGGCGACTGGGGTTCGGAATGGCAGTGGTTCGAACCGGTAATCCGGGCCGGACTGAATATCGGCCTGTCGGGTGTTGGAAACTGGACGCATTGCATGGGTGGTTTTGAACAGTATTCTCCCTATGATACAGACCTGTACATCCGCTGGTGCCAGTTCGGCATGTTTTCGCCCGTGGCTCTTCTCTTTGGCATGGATCATCCGCGGTACCATGAACCCTGGACCTATGGAAAAGAAGCCATGGATATTTTCATCAAATACGATTCCATACGCTATGCCCTGCTGCCCTATATATACAGCAACGCCTACCAGTTGCATAAAACAGCCCGCCCAATGATGAGTCCGCTTGTATTCGACTGGCCCGCTGACGAAAATGTTTATTCCGTCAGCGATCAGTTCCTGTTTGGAAAAGGGATGATGATCTGTCCTGTAACCGACAAGGGAGCCCTAAGCCGGCCGGTATACTTCCCCGGAGGGAAATGGGTGGATTACTGGACGGGCGAAAGAATCGGCAAACGGCAGTATAAATCCTTTCTTACCCCGCCGGAGCTGATGCCGATTTTTATCCGGGGAGGAGCCATTATCCCTAAACAGGAACCGGTACAATATGTGGGAGAAAAACCTAACAAGCTGATTACCATTGAAACTTATCCGGACGGAACCTCTTCTTTCGATATGTATGAAGACGACGGAATTTCCACCGACTATGAAAAAGAGCTATTTGCCCTGACGCATATGGAAAGTGTGCTTCTAGAAAACGAATGGCAGCTGAACATACAAAAACCTGCAGGGAATTTTCAACCGCCAGCTCATACATACGCACTGGAAGCTTATCTGGATTTCCGGCCGACATCGGTCACCGAAAACGGAAAAATTTTAACAGGCTGGACTTTCGACGAGATGAAAGGGAAATTATTCGTCATACTGACCGGAACCAACCGGGAAGACATTCGGATAACCGTCAGATAAGCGCACGGGCGACCGCCGTATCTGTCTTGGTCTCCATTTTATTTTCAACCAGACACAACTCCTGTGCCCCGTCCGGAATTAATTCCGGACGGGGCGCTGCGCTTGCCTGAAAAACCATAGCTGTAAACGAACAGCATTCGCTTACTTTTATGGGGAATAATTTAACAAACAGGCACTATCGGAAAAACGATTTGGTAGTTTTCTAAAACTTTCAATATCTTTGTTTGGCACTCAAACGGCACATTACCATGACAGATGAAGGCCCGTACATTCTGGTTGCAGAGGATGTTGAATCCAACTTCCTATACCTGAATGCTGTTTTAAGCAAGATCAAAGCCCGAATCTTTTGGGCAAAGAACGGACAGGAAGCTTTGGACATATTCCGCAGGGAAAAGCACATTGACCTGATCCTGATGGATCTGCAAATGCCCGAGATGAACGGATACGAAGCAACCCGTATTATCAAGCAGGAAAACAAACACATTCCCATTATTGCCCAAACCGCTTTTGCCATGGCCGATGACCGGGGTAAAGCCCTGGAAGCAGGATGTGACGATTACCTGCCCAAACCCATCAAATCAAAGGACCTGCTGAATACCGTAGAAAAATTCCTGAACGGCCGTTAAGCGGGAAAACACGCTTCGTAAA
>JBFWIL010000105.1:0-8464 GCA_050256015.1 Mangrovibacterium sp.
GTGCCGTACTGGTCGGACACACCTGCTGGGAGATGCTCTTTTCTGTCTAAGGGATAGAACCGTCTTGGGGGGCGGCAGTCATAGTCCTGACTGGGTTTTTCGAGCTGACGGAAAAACCGGAGACGGATCACTGTTCTATCACGTTGCAGTAATGCTGATAGATGTTCATTACCCGGTTTACAAAGGTGTAGGTTTCTTCCCCGCGGCAATAGCCGAAATGGACCACCTGATCCTGGTAATATTTGGCCGATGACTTGTTCAGTAAAAAGAAATCGACATTATCCGTCCATACGATGGGAATCCGGTCGTATTTTTCAGCCAGCCGCTGTGCATCCTGCACATGTCCCAGTCCGACATTGTAAGCTGCCAGCACAAAGCGGATCCGTTCATCCGGGTCCGGAACCTCCGTTTTAAACTGGTCGTCCAGCCACTTTAGCAGGCTTACTCCCGTCCGGACATTTCCCCGGGGACTTTTGTAGTCAAAAATCTGAAACATGTCGGCCGACTCGGGCATGACCTGCATCAGACCGTATGCTCCGATCCATGATTCTGCTTCCGGATCGAAGCCAGATTCCTGACTGATCACGGCAGCTACCAGCCGCCAGTCCAGTCCGGCCGTAGTTGCTTCTTCCCGGATCAGCTCGTCCCAGGGAGACAGTTTCCCTCCCGTATAGGAATAATAGTCGCTGTTGAAACGGAGTCCCGAGCGGGGCGATTCAAAGTATTTGCGGTACAGTGTGCGGTAGTCCGGGCTGTTTCGGAAATTGATGATCCAGCTGTTCAGGTAATTTAGCCATTCCGGAGCATCATGCCTGACTGCCCAAGCTACTTTCTGCGGAAAACTTACAGGCGTTTCTACATCCAGATCGGGATAGTATATTGTGTTTACCCGTGCGGTGTGCTCGTCGCAAACCGTATAGTCAATTTCTCCCCGGGCTACCATCGATACGAGCTGTTCACATCCGTACAGGCTGTCTTCCATCAGTTCAATATCTTCGCCTATTTCTTCCGAAAGATTCAGCATTCTCCGGTAATAGGCTGATCCTTTGGGAACGTATACCTGTTTCCCTCCCAGGTCAATCTGGTTTCTGATCAGGGAGTCCTCTACGACATCCGGCATCATTAGCCGCCAGTTGTAGGGTTTCCGCTGGACCAGGACCTGACGCGTTTGTTCTAGCGGTTCGGTATAATCGACCAGGGTGTGTTTCCCTTTGGTGACAATCAGGTTTCGGGCAATCAGGTCATATTTCAGGGCAAGGAGGTCGTCGAAAGTTTGTTGCACATCATTGTTTACGGAAAGTTCCAGGCTAAGCCGCATGTCGCTGGCAAGATGTTGCAGGATCTCGTATTTGAATCCCATGGGGACGCCCCTGTATATAAAATAATTGGTCGAGTTGTAATCGACTACGGCGCGTAGAACCCCCGATTTCATAATCCGGGCCAGTTCGGTTTCTTCTTTCATTTCTCTTTTGTCGGGACCTGCTTCCTGCTTGCCTGAACATTGCCAGAATAGCGGGACTAACAACCATATGAAAGGAAAGGGTAAGGTTATGCGCATCAGAATGAATACAGGAGGGTCAATCATAAAAGGACCAGGCAATACCCAGACGGAAAGTCCGCCGGTAGAGAGGATAATCGGGAGCAGACCAGAAGTCTCCGGACAACAGCCCGCTGGCGGCATTTTTCAGCAGGAAAAAAGCACGGGTTCGTTTCAGCTTCAGGGAAGCGTGCAGGTCAACAAAGGGATAATTCCCGATTTTTTGTTTTTCCTGCCAGTAAAAACGGCCGGTAGCAGGTTCCCAGGCATCGGCATAAAATTCGGTGTGGTAACGGACGTCGAACCCAAGCTGGGCATGCATAACTTTGGAAACGATAGTCCGGTAATTTACACTGAGGTATCCGGTCAATGCCGGCAGGTGAAGGTAATCTTCCTCCCCGCAGGTTTGCCAAAGCAGTTGTGCCCTGAGCAGCCAGTGCCTGGATGCAATGTCTTTGTTGGCATAGGCAGACAGTACCATAAGTTCTCTGCTCCCCTGGTTTGGGAGCGCCAGGGAGTCATTATATATGGGGTTGGTAATCAGGGTATAATTGACTCCCAGGTCCAGATGGCGTGTCTGAGAACTGATCTTTGAGCGGAGGATGATCTCGTTCGTATTGTCAAAGCGGTTGGTCCATTCAAAATGGTTTGAGCGGTAATCCTGTATAAAATAATCGGGAACCAGGGTGTTTAACTCGGCAGCAACGGAAAAGCTGGTGGTGTCCCGGCCTATTCGCATGGGTTTGTAAATACGTCCCTTCAGCTCGGTTTGGCCGGACTTGAATCCGGTCAGGTAAATCCTGCCGTTTGCATTCCATTTCCAGAATTGCCCCTCTTCCCGGCTTATTCCTCCCCCGACAAAGAGGTTGTGGTAATTATCCTTTTGTGTTATGCTGCTTTCAGCTCCGGGTATTTTGATGGTCACATTTTCATATCCCAGGAAGGCACGCGGACTGAAGGAAAATTTTTTCCGTGGAGTTTCGTAAAATTTTAGCTGGAAAATGTTGGTCAGTCTGCTGTAACTGGCTGTGTCGCGGGTTGCGGAGTTATCCCGGTAGGTGTTTCGGAAGTAATCGAGGTCCTCTTCTTCGTCCGAGAAGAATCTTTTGTTCCCGGAATATTCAATTTGGTGAATAAATCCCGTGATGGGCCGAAATTCTTCGGAGATCACCCCATCCTCATTTTCCGTTTCCACCGTCTTGCCCACCTTATATTCGCTGGTCAGGATAAAGGTGTTGTTCCGTATTTTCGAATCGGCTTCCACCAGATTGACCAGATACGTTTCGGTTTCATTGTATTCATTTAAATCCTGGCCGGACTGCAGTCCGCCGTTTTCCTGACTTTCATGACGGTTCAGCAACATACTGAAGTGGGAATTAAAACGGTCGGAAACATAACTGCTTGTCAGTCCGATGGTATTGTATTTTGTTTCCTGGCACTGGTACTGTCCCATGGATTTGGCCTGGTCCCATAAAAAGGCAAAATTGAATCCGGGGCTGGCATTCTGACTGTGATATACATTGAACCGGGTTTCGTTCCGGGTATTCTTATTTTCGCTCTGGCTGTAGTCCAGTAAGGAATAGGGCGTTGTGGTGTTAAAAAAGCTTACCGAACCGGGAAAGCGGGCGTAGGCGTCGAAAGCCCGGAAAAAGTAAAAGTCGGATTCTCCTTTCCTGCTGAAATAATCATTGGACTGATAGGCTCCGCCCAGATTCCCGGTAAAGGTGTTCCCGATGCTTCGCTGATTGAAGGGCTCATAAACATGATAGAAGTTCAGGCTGGTGTCCAGTTTTGCTTTTTCCATACCGGCTCCTTCCTGACTGAGTTTCCAGGTCCGGATAACCGAGGGAATATGGGGCCGCTGGTCAATTCTTGCCCGCTGGAGCGAATCCTCATTTTCCTGTTCTACGCTCTGGAATGATCCGTAACCCTGCGGGTTTATTTCATCAAACTGTGCCATGGCGCTCAGTATTGCCGTCAGAAAGAGGATGATGGTTATATTCAGTTTTCGAATCATGCCGGGGCAAATATAATTAAAACAAACAGCCTCGCTGAATTTTGATCCTTAAAAATGCTTAAGCGGGTGATTTGTTCAATAAAACGGCCCGTTTTACGCGAATTTCTTCAGGAAAAAGAATAAGTTTTCAACCGTCGTTTGTTAATTAATGACCGGGACGGATAATTTCCAGGCACTCTTGTATTTTTTATCTTTGTGTCAAATTGCAAGAGGTATGACTTCGAATTACGATGAGGGATCCATAAAAACCCTGGAGTGGCAGGAGCATATCCGGAAACGTCCGGGCATGTATATTGGAAAGCTGGGGGATGGCTCGGCCGGAGACGACGGCATCTATGTGCTGCTGAAGGAGGTGATCGACAATTCCGTTGATGAGTTTATGATGGGTTTTGGGAAAAAGATTGATGTGACCGTTACAAACGAACTGGTCAGTGTGCGTGATTATGGGAGGGGAATTCCCCTGGGTAAGCTGAAAGATGCAGCCTCTAAGATGAATACCGGTGCCAAGTACGATTCCGAAGTCTTCAAAAAGTCAGTCGGACTGAACGGCGTGGGGATCAAGGCTGTGAACGCTCTTTCTTCGGGCTTTCAGATCAGGGCTTTTCGTGATAACATGGTTAAGGAAGTCTTTTTCGCCTGCGGAAAGCTTGTTGAAGACAGGGAGGTAGTGTCAACCGGCGAACCCAACGGAACGGCGGTAAGTTTTGTGCCTGATCCGGAAATTTTCCACAATTACCGTTACCGGAAGGAATTCATCGAGAATATGATGAAGAATTATACTTTCCTGAATGCGGGACTGGTCATCCATTTCAACGGGGAACGCTATCAGTCTAAAAACGGACTGAAAGATCTGCTGGAGGACAATCTGGATGCTGACTCCCTGTACCCGGTGATTCACCTGAGGGGAGAGGATATTGAAGTTGCGATGACCCACGGAAATCAGTACGGGGAGGATTATTATTCCTTTGTAAACGGACAGCATACTTCCCAGGGAGGTACTCATCTGATGGCTTTCCGGGAAGCCATAGTCAAAACCATACGCGATTTTTACAAGAAGGATTTTGAATCCTCTGATATTCGTGCTTCCATTGTGGCAGCTATCAGCATTAAGGTGGAGGAGCCCGTGTTTGAATCGCAGACCAAGACTAAGCTTGGATCAAAGGATATCGGTCCGGACGGACCTTCGGTCAGGAATCACGTTAATAATTTTATACAGAAGGAACTGGATAATTATCTGCATAAGAATCAGGAAACGGCCGAAGTGCTGCTTCGTCGCATCCAGGAGTCGGAGCGGGAGCGTAAAGCAATTTCTGGAATCAAAAAGCTGGCCAAACAGCGTTCGAAAAAGGCCAGCCTGCATAACAAAAAGCTGCGTGACTGCCGGGTGCATTTTGGCGGCACCAGTGACCGCAAGGAAGAATCGAGTATTTTCATTACCGAAGGAGATTCGGCCAGCGGCTCCATTACCAAATCGCGTGACGTAAATACACAGGCCGTGTTCAGTTTGCGGGGGAAACCGCTGAATTCATTCGGGCTGACAAAAAAGGTGGTTTATGAAAATGAAGAATTTAATTTGTTACAGGCTGCCCTTAACATCGAAGAAAGCATTGACGACCTGCGTTACAATAAGGTCATTATTGCTACCGATGCCGATGTGGACGGTATGCATATTCGTTTGCTGCTGATCACTTTTTTCCTGCAATTTTTTCCGGAACTGATCAGAAAGGGGCATTTGTATATTCTGCAGACCCCCCTTTTCCGGGTCCGGAACAAGCGGAAAACATTTTATTGTTATTCCGATGAGGAGCGTCAGGCAGCCCTTAATGAAATTGGCCGGGGAGCTGAAATCACCCGTTTTAAGGGCCTTGGGGAGATTTCTCCGGACGAGTTCAGACATTTTATCGGCCCCGATATTCGGCTTGAGCCGGTCATGATGAAACGACATGAGTCGGTGATGCAGATGCTTTCTTTTTATATGGGGAAGAATACCCCTGAACGGCAGGAGTTTATTATTGAGAACCTGTATGTGGAAAAGGATGAAGTCTAAAGATACCAATTAATTTGACATACCGTGAGCGAAGAAGAGCTGATACCCGATCCGGAAGGACCGGAAGAACGAAAAGAGGGCGAGATTACTTATCTGTCCGGGATGTATCAAAACTGGTTTCTGGATTACGCTTCCTATGTAATCCTGGAACGGGCCGTCCCGTATGTGAATGACGGGCTGAAACCGGTTCAGCGCAGGATTCTTCATGCCATGCGGGAAATGGATGACGGCCGGTATAATAAGGTGGCCAACATTATCGGGCAGACCATGATGTACCATCCGCATGGAGATGCTTCCATTGGAGATGCCCTGGTGCAGCTGGGGCAGAAAGAGTTGCTGGTGGACACTCAGGGGAACTGGGGGAATATTCTGACAGGCGACAGCGCTGCGGCGCCACGGTACATCGAGGCAAGGTTGACCAAATTTGCTCTGGAAGTGGTTTTTAGCCCGAAAATCACCCGCTGGCAGCTTTCTTACGACGGCCGGAACCGTGAACCTATTACCCTTCCCGTGAAGTTTCCGCTTTTGCTGGCCCAGGGGGTTGAAGGGATTGCGGTGGGACTGGCTTCCAAAATTCTGCCTCATAATTTCATTGAACTGATTGATGCCTCTGTGGCTTTCCTGAAGGGAGAAGATTTTGAGTTGTATCCTGATTTTCCGACCGGCGGGGCTATTGATGTCTCCAGATACAACGATGGTTTGCGGGGAGGGGCGGTTAAGATCAGGGCGAAAATAGAAAAGCAGGATGCCCGAACCCTGGCGATTACCGAACTGCCTTTTGGTAAGACAACTTCCGGCCTGATTGAATCGATCGTTAAGGCCAATGAGAGGAACAAGATTAAGGTGAAACGTATTGATGACAATACTTCTGACCGGGTGGAAATTCTGGTCCATCTGGCAGCAGGGGTCTCTTCCGACAGGACCATTGATGCGCTGTATGCCTTCACGGATTGTGAGATCTCCTTGTCTCCGAATTCCTGTGTGATCGAAGACGACAAGCCACTGTTTCTGGGAGTGAAGGATATTCTGAAAAGGAATACCAGTCAGACCATTTCCCTTTTAAAGCTGGAACTGCAAATTCGCAGGGAAGAGCTGCAGGAAAGTCTGCATTTTGCTTCCCTGGAGAAAATTTTTATTGAGGAAAGGATATACAAAGACAGAGAATTTGAGCAGTCCGAGAACATGGACCAGGCCGTGGCGCATGTTGATAAACGGCTTGAACCATGGAAGATAAAGCTTGTCAGGGAAGTCAGACGCGACGATATCCTGAAATTGATGGAAATCCGTATGGCCCGTATTTTGAAGTTCAATTCGGATAAGGCGGCAGATTACATCCGCTCACTGGAGGAGGAAGTGCTGCAGATTGAACATGACATTGCCCATATCATTCCTTATGCCATCGCTTATTTCGGCCGGATAAAAAACAAATATGGCAAGGGGAAAGAACGAAAAACCGAAATACGGAGTTTTGATAATATCGTGGCCGCCAAGGTGGCCGTGGCCAGTGAGAAACTGTTCCTTGACCGTGAAGAGGGGTTTATGGGAACCGGACTGAAAAAAGCGGAATATGTATGCGACTGTTCCGATATGGATGATATAATTGTGTTTCGTAAAGACGGAACCTATTTTGTTACCAAGGTCAGTGAAAAGGCTTTTATAGGGAAGAATATCGAGCATCTGGCCGTTTTTAAAAAAAATGACGGGCGCACGATCTACAATGTAGTTTACCGGGACGGCAGGCAGGGTTATTTTTACATGAAACGCTTTGCAGTAACCGGGGTGACGCGCGATAAGGAATACAATCTGACACGGGGGACCCAGGGGTCCCGGATCTGGTATTTCAGCGTCAATCCGAACGGAGAGGCCGAAGTGCTGCGTGTAAGCCTGAAACCACGGGCCCGGATGAAGCGGTTGATGTTTGAGACAGATCTGGGCGAACTGGCCATCAAGGGGAGAGATGCCCGGGGAAATATTCTGTCCAGGTTCGACATTCACCGCATCTCCCTTAAGGAGAAGGGCTTGTCAACTCTGGGCGGCAGAAAGATCTGGTTCGATCCGGATGTGCTTCGCCTTAACTCCGATGCCCGTGGAAATTTTCTGGGGGAATTCCAGGGAGAGGATCAGATCCTGGTGATTTACAAAAACGGGGAATATCAGCTTTACAGCTTTGACCTTTCAAATCATTTTGGCCCGGATATTCTGCTGATCGAAAAATACAGGCAGGGAAGAGTTCTCTCGGTGGTTTATCACGATGCGGAACAGGATTTTTTCTATGTGAAACGTTTTGAAATTGATGCGATAACAGGAAAGCGTGTCGGCTTTATCGGGGACAACCCGGACAACAGGCTGGTGAGCCTGACCTGGATTCGTTATCCGCGTCTGGAAATTCGTTTCGGCGGGAAAAATGTAGAGCGGGAATCGGTTATTGTGGAGGTAGCCGACTTTATCGGGGTGAAATCATTTCGGGCGAAAGGGAAGCGGTTAACCAACTACGAGGTGGCCAATATCCGGGAACTGGAACCTGTTGTGCGTGATGAAGACGAACCTCAGGAGAGGGAAGAAGATGCCGGAGCAAAGGACGATGAGGTTCCTTTTGAGATAAACCGGCCAGAGGAAGAGGAGGATGAAAATCAAATGAAATTGTTCTGATGCTAATCTACCTGATCGGCTATATGGGAAGCGGAAAGACTACCCTCGGGAGGCAGCTCGCTTCGCGGACAGGACGGGTATTTCTGGATCTGGACGGATACATTGAAAAAAAGTACGGAAAAAATGTGCCGGAGATTTTCCGGGAGGAAGGGGAAGCGGCTTTCCGGGAAAAGGAGCATATTTGTTTGAGGGAAGTCTCTGCCAAAGAGAATTT